>CAYGUK010000044.1:0-26280 GCA_964352985.1 uncultured Legionellales bacterium | reverse complement strand
AAAGGGCAGACTTGCTGGTATTATCTGCCCGAGGGTGCTGAGGTAGTATTATTATTGTTGAGGGTCGTGCTGGGTACTAAGAATTTTCAAGTTACTCAATTAACTTTCTATATGCATATTATATGCCATATATTTTGGGTATGCAAGTAAATTGCGTTATATTTTCAAAAAATATTTCACATCATGAAAAATCAACATGTTATAAAATAACATTTCGAAATAGTTATGCGTAGTATCTCAATGCAAATTAGTGTAATCTTTTGATTTTAAGCCATTAAGTATTCAACTATGTGGAAGTGGCCATCGATAAAAAAATTCAGACACTGGGAAAATCATCCTGCGGCGTTGTCGTTTGCTAGTTCAAAATCAGGTAAATTCGCCTTGCTTTTAGTGTTTAGTCTGATGTATTTAAATGTGTCTGTGTTGTATTCGCCAATTGTTGTTGTTGCATTATTTCTAACGAGTTTTTTTCCTAAACAACGACGAAATATTATTATTGTTGCGAGTTTGCTGCTAATTTTTATTCAGCACTGGGGTTTGACTACGGTATTAAATATCAATCTAAGTAATAAGGGCTATTATATAGGTTGGGTTTTATTTTATCTTTTTGCATTCATCATAATGGAATTACGGTTTAGATTTCGAGATCATTTATTAAGTCGATATAGTTTATCTTTTTTAATTTTATTGTTACTTATCCTGTTAATCTTAGTTTATTTTAAAATCCTGACTAATTTATATATGTTCGGATTTTTAGTTTTTTTTAATCGATTTTTTTGGTTTTTAGCTTATAGTCTTAAATCGAATAAAAGGAAGTTAACTGATAGGTTACATCAAGTATTATTGTTTATGCCCATGTGGGGGAGTACATTAACGCCATTTCCTAAAGGGATAAACTATCTCGATCAAATAGAAATAAAAGATCCAGAAAACTTAGCGCGAGTTCAATTAAAAGCCATAAAACTCATGTTTTGGGCCCTTATTTTAGGTGTTATTTTAAATGAAGTAATGCGCATTACTTTGATTTTTCATATCCCTAGTTTACAACAATCATTAATTAATCTTGAAATCCATCATCAAGTACTGCTGTGTCACGAAGCATGGCTTGTGTTATTTAGCCACTTTATTATCACGTCATTGAAATTATTTTTTATTGGTCATGCTATTATTGCTATTGTTAGAATGAGTGGGTTTAATGCATTGCGCAATACTTATAAGCCTTTTTATTCTTTAACTCTCGTGGAATTTTGGAATCGATATTATTATTATTTTAAAGAATTACTAGTCGACCACTTCTTTTACCCTTGTTTTTTTAGATTTTTTAAAGGCGAAGGACAAGCTAAAATTCGATTATTTGTGGCTACGATGGCAGCCGCTGGATTGGGAAATGCTATTTATCATTTTTTTGCAAAAGGATCACAGATTTTTACACTAGGATTAATACATGCCTGTCAGGCGTATTTTACTTATGTCATTTATTGTCTTATTTTAGGGATGGGGATTGGTATATCTCAAATACGATCTCAACGATGTAATATAAATGAATTAAATCTGCTGATTAAAAGTCGAAAATGTTTTTTTGTGCTTGGATTTTATTTATTATTAAGTGTTATTAATTCACCCTATTTACAAGCGAGTGGGGCCACCATTTTTCATTTTTATGGACGGCTAATTGGGATAAGTTAAATGAATGAAGAAAACTTAACAGCAGAAATTAGGGCGTTAGTTCAAGAAATTCTGCAACAAAATGGCGATACGCAATCTTTTGATGATGATGAATCATTGTTGCTTTCTGGTCGCTTGAGTTCATTGAATGTTTTACTGATAGCAACCCAATTAGAACAAAAGTATCATATTAACTTCAATGTTGTAGGTTTTGATCAGTATATGTTTGATACAGTAAGTTGTATTGTAAATGGTATTCTTTTATCCGGTAGTTAATTGAAATTTATCGATAATGCTATAAGTTTCTGATCTTTTTAATAAAATAAAATGAAATTATAATAGTAGTAGCAAGCAAATCTAATATTCTTGACTATAATTTTATTATAGAGGTAATAAAATCGAACTTGGAGAAGAATATGAAAATATACAATAATTTAATTATTTTGTTTATCCCTTTGTTAACTGTCTTATTATTTATTCCTAAATTGATTTATGCTGGCCAATATGATTGCCCACCGGTTTCAGAAGTGCCGAACTGCAAACAATACACTATTAATAACGATCTTTATGCAACAAATTTGGGCCAAAAGATTTACTATCCTGTGACAATAGAAGTCAGAACAACTAAACAAGGTTCAAACCCATGTTTTTCGATTAAAATGCCTGCAGCACAAGTAAATCCAACTGGAGATTCAGATGCAACCGCAAGTGTAGTGAATTTTACCGCACCAGATGACTCGAACTGTAAAGGAGATATTACTAGTATCACGGTTGTAATTGATGATAGCCAATACCCTGCATCAGCATTTTTTAATGAAACTAGTTATAACTTAAGTGATACTTGGTGGACACAACCTAAAAGAAATAACTTAATTGGTATTAATGCCACTTTAATTCCTGATAAAAAAGCTGGCGGTGGTGGAGATTTGCATCAAATTACTGTAGGCGGTTATTCTGATTTTGTAGAGCAATAATCTTATTTTTAGATGTTTGTGTTATAAAAAAACCAGCGATGAAAAGCTGGTTTTTTTTGCTTAGCAAAAATATTACAGATTATCTACTTATATTCCGAGTGTTTTTTTACATTGAATTTAGCAATAAATTACGATAGAATACACTAAAACTAGTATAGTATCAGATCAGAATATATCATAACATTGTTTTTTCACGGATAGTATTTTTCTTTCAAGGACATAAGAGTCTTGATTATAATTCAAGATTTAAACATAGAATATCAAATATTGACTAACACCTTGGAGACGAACTAAATGAAATTAAATCCAAACCAGTTTTCCTTAAAAAAAGTATTGGTAGTTGCATTACTCGCTACTTCAGGAACAGTTTTTGCTTCTAGTTATTGTCCTACTACTGGACCACTTGCTGCAAATTGCATTAATTTTACAATTTATAATAACACAAGTTTTACTGATGGTGGTGGTGATAGTGTCAATGCAGTTTTAAATACTTCTAAAGGCCAAAGTTGCTATTCAACTGGTTCAGTTTCTCCTGATGAGCGCAGTCCAAATTTTTGGGCACCTGATGATAGTAGTTGTGCAGGAACCTTACAAAGTCTTGTTTTTAACACGGATTCACCATTCTATACTAATACACCTTTAACTTTTGATCTTAGTAAAGTGACTGCATCAGCTGGTCATGGTTTAGTCTTATTCGTTACTGCGAAGGCTGTGGCTAGTTCTGTACCTGGCGCATCAAAATACGAATTAAATGTAACCAAAGGTCAGGGCGTATTTTAATTAGCAATCCCACAGTTTTTTATGAAAAAAGCAAGTTGTCAGCTTGCTTTTTTTTTTATTTTGAATAAATTAAAATCAAGTAGACTAACGGATTGGTTAAAAAGATGGGTAAAGTTGTCGAAAATATAAATTTAGCATATCAGTTTTTTCAAGTTGTAAATGAAGCCCCATTATCACCCGCTTTAATGATTGAGAATCATTTATACTCTTATGAGGATTTACATCTGCAAGCGTCTACCTTAGCAAATTATTTTATAAAGCAAAATTTGCAACGCATTAGCATATTAACTAGAGTTAATTTAGATAGCTATGTTGGTATGTTAGCTTGTCACTATGCGGGGGTTTGTTATGTGCCTATACGCGCAGATGAGCCTATGCAAAGAATCGAAGAAATGATAAAAGACAGTGAGAGTCAGGCTATTATTGGTGATATTCGGCAACTCACAAAATTTAACGAAAATAAATTTTTGCTCATTGCGCCAAATGTTAAAAAAAATACTGATCAAAAATTAGTGACATTGGGATGTCTAAAAATTTGTACTAATTTTTCACCGAAACCACTTAAGCATAGTGATTTAGTTTATATTAGATATACTTCGGGTAGTACTGGACAACCAAAAGGTGTGTTAATTACAGCGCAAAATTTACATTGGTTTATGTCTACAATGAAAAGTTATTATCAATTTAGCCATGTAGATAAGTTTGCAAACTGGGCTTCTTTATCATTTGACGCAAGCGTGTTTGAGTATAGCCTGGCATGGTTTAGTGGTGGATGTTTATACGTCATTCCAGAAAAAGAAAAAATGGCGCCGGGTCATTTTATAAAAAAACATGCTATTACAGTGTGGTATGGGATCCCGAATGTGATCAATTGGATGAGTAAACTTAATATGTTGAAGGAAAATAATTTCCCGAGTTTAAGATTGAGTTTATTCGTCGGCGATGTTTTTCGAGTAGACGACGCTAAAAAATGGCAAATTGCGGCACCAAATAGTCGAATAGAAAATTTATATGGTCCGACTGAAGCGACAGTAAGTTGTAGTTTATATCCCGTCAAGCCGGATGGAAATAGTAAAAACTATAAAGCAATTATCAGTATTGGTCAGCCTATTGATGCAATGGAATTTATCGTTGTTGATGACGAATTTAAACCCGTGCCAAATGGTCAGCCCGGAGAATTATTAATCGCTGGACCTCAAGTGTCACCAGGCTATTGGAACCGAGATAAATTAAACCAAGAAAAATTTATTTCAAAAAAATTTAAAACTAGAAAAAATTCAAATTGGTATCGAAGTGGCGATTTATGTTATTGCGATGAAGAAGGGGATTATTTCTATATCGGCCGTATCGATAATCAATGTAAAATCCATGGTGTGCGAGTTGAATTAGAAGAAATCGAATATCAATGCAAAATTGCAAGTTTGGCAGAAGAAGTTATTGTACTTGCGGTGCCAGATAGTAACAATCTGGGACAAGATATAATTGCGTTTCTAGTCAAACCAAAACGAGTCGCTATGGAAATCAAAGCCACGTTAAAAACTTTATTACCGAGTTATCTCATTCCAAATAAGTTTATAATCCTTGATAAGCTTCCTTACAATCAAAATGGCAAAGTTGACAGGCTTACTTTAGCAAACACTGTTTAAACCATAAGTATACTGTTTTATTCAATGCTTACAAACGTTAAAACTCTAAAGCACGTATTTTTTTAGTATAAAAATTATTTAGCAACTATGTAAAGATCAATCAAAATGGTCTTTTAAATATGCTCAGTAATATAGCTTCAAATAACCCATCAAATTCCAATAATCAAATTCTCGAGATATTATCAGGAATAGAGACTAATACGGTCTACTATTTAGAAAATCTTTTATATAAAACTGATATTATCGAATTTTTTATTGCATTAAAGGAGGACCTGAAGAAATATAACTTGGATGACGACTTCAGTTTTGTTTTTTTTGATTGCAACAATCTAAATATTCCAAGTAATGTTAACTTATATAAATTATTTGAGCTTAATCCTACTTTTATTTTGCCGTTTAAAGTGATCATAGCTAAAGAGCAGGATGATATAGAACCTAGTGTTTATATAGAAGAATTACCTTTTAATCATGATCACTTAACTAGGAATAATATTTTGCAAACGCCAATAAGATTGGGTGGCGAATGTACTGTATTAGCAAGAATAAAATTAAATATTTCAGAAAATAAATTAAGACTCGCACAAAAATATGCGATTCGTTATCCTCATGCAGAACTATTAAATAAACATGCATGTCCGGTTGAAATACAGCCATTTTATAATGGTATGGAATTAACGACCCTGTTTTCGAATGATATAATTCAAGATACCAATTATATTATTTTTAAGCTGCTAGCGAACATTGCATCCAAACTGTCAAAATTTCATTCTGAAAAACGATATCATGGAGATTTAAAACTTGAAAATATACTTTTTTCTGCAAATGAAAATGCTCAAGTTGAAATTATAGATTGGCCTCGCAGCGATATTTGGCAAGGACATTTTACACCTTGTTATTTATCACCGGACCATTTTAATTTATTGAAAGGCGAAAATAGAATTAATTTATATGGGTCAAGTCAACGTGATGCCTATGCTTTTGGACAACTTATATTAAGATTTTTATCGAAAAATGACATAATTTTAAGAGATTTTTTTATCAAAATCCGTCATCACTTAAATAGTATATTTAGAATTAAATTAAATTTAATAAATAAAAACACTGTTCAACGGACAAAATATAAAACCGCTTTTGCGGGTTTTATCGCTGCTTATTTAGAAGAATATAATGATTTCATGGAAAAATTAAAAGACTTTAATGATGACCCATTAAGGTTGCTAGTATTATATATTATGATGAGTTTGTTAATACCAGAATCGAAATATCGAATTGTTATTAGTGATATTACGCCTACGTTACATTTTATTGTTAAGTTGCAGGAGATTAGTACAAATGAAAATGAGCATGTTATTAATTTATGTTTAAGTAACGTCATCAAAAAAAATAAGCCGGAACAATTTTGTAGAAGCGCTGAGGAATTATTTTACAAAGAATTAATTGATATTCCAGAACAAGTTGCAAGTCCGCAATGTAAAGAAACGCTAAAAATGAAGTTACAACCCGATGTTGAAAAAGAACAAAAGAAAAATGAAGAAGCTCGTTATGTAGAACAATTCAAAGATGACGAAGTTACTAAATTAAGCTCAATTCTAATTCAAGGTACGGTTGATTATATTAACTGGGCTTGTCACCATCAGGGTATTCGACATGGTAAATCAGGATTGAGCCGAGCATTTTTGCTTTTATTTATTTTAATTAACTTATATAACTTTGAAAATATAATTGAATTTTTAAATCGTGAAAATAACTATATAGATGAAAAAGCTTACAAGAAAATAGATAAGATAAATTTTACTTTAAATGCGTGGAATATTCGAGAGAATAATTTTAATTCCTTACAAACTAAACAACAACGCCTTAGAAAAACAACAGAATTAATTTCTAGTTCTGGCAATCATCAGCATTCGTTAAGTAGTTTTTTTAAACTTGAGAATGATATGGCTAATAAACCAAAGCCAAAAGACCGTAAGATGCATGTAACTAAAATTATATTGGCTAAAACGAAGTGACATTTTATGTGATTAATTTTAGATACCCTGTGGATTAGGATCCACAGGGTATAATAATATTAAACCGTATAGCCTGCTTCTAACAAAGCTTGTTTAATTTGATCAGTATTATAACCAATAATTTGCTTATGTCCGATAGTGATCACGGGCACACCTGGCGCGCCTATTTTGCTGTAATAAGCCATGCCTTTATCGGATGATGTGACACTATAATAATGATAAGGAATTTTATGATCTCGCATATACATTTTTGTCATCAGTGTATTAAAGCAAGAGCCAGTGCCGTAAATGGAAACAGGCGCATGTTTTTTGAGATGTGTGGTTGGCAGAGCGGGCGGATTAAAGACGGCTTCGCTAGCGCAAGCGCCAAGGCTTAAAGCCAATAGGATGATTAATAAATATTTCATGAAAATTTTCCCAAATAAATAGAAAGACTATGCTAGCAAATTCTTTCTAATCTGTCTTGATATCGAGATGAATTTCTTTCTCTGGGATTTCGATAGTATTGATCACTTTGTCATGTTTATCGAGGGTTTCTAACCGAACGGTAAAACCCCACAAACGATAAAGGTGTTTTAAGACTTCTTTCGCGGCACCTTCGGCTAACGGTTTACGATTAAATTGTTTATGGCGTAATGTTAAAGACCGATCGCCTCGGATATCAACATTATAGACTTCAATATTAGGCTCATTTGCGCCGAGATTATATTGTTCGGCTAACGCCGTTCTCACATGGCGATAACCCTCTTCATTATGAATGGCGGAAATTTCTAGAAAATTATTTTCATCATCATCTAACACAGTAAATAATTTTAATTCGCGGATAATTTTAGGTGATAAATATTGCGCGACAAAACTTTCATCTTTGAAATTGCGCATCGCAAAGTCGAGTGTTGAAATCCAGTCTGCGCCGGCAATATTTTGAAACCAATATTTATCTTCTTCCGTTGGATTTTCACAAATGCGGCGGATATCCGTCCACATATGATAACCCAAGGTATAGGGATTGAGTCCAGAATAATAGGGTGAATCAAAACCAGGTTGAAAAATAACATTCGTATGTGAGGCAAGATTTTCAATCATAAATTCATCAGAGACTAGGCCTTCATCATATAAATCATTAGTAATACGATAATGCCAAAACGTTGCCCATCCTTCATTCATCACTTTAGTTTGGCGTTGAGGATAAAAATATTGTGCGATTTTCCGGACAATACGAACAATTTCACGTTGCCAAGGTTCTAATAAAGGTGCGCGTTTTTCAATAAAATATAAAATGTTTTCTTGCGGTTCTTGTGGAAAACGTTTTTCATCCGCGATTTCGTTAGCTGTTTTTTCTCTTTTAGGAATAGTGCGCCATAAATCATTGACTTGAGATTGTAGATATTCCTCTCTAGATTTTTGTCTTGCTTTTTCTTCAGCTAATGATAATTTAGGCGGATGTTTATATCTGTCTACCCCATAATTACTGAGCGCATGACAAGCATCTAACACTTCTTCCACGGCATCGACGCCATATTTTTGTTCGCATTCATGGATATAATTTTTTGCAAATAATAAATAGTCGATGATTGATTCGGGATTAGTCCAAATTTGAAATAAATAATTGCCTTTAAAAAAGGAATTATGACCATAACACGCATGCGCAATAACTAATGCTTGCATGGCAATAGTATTTTCTTCCATTAAATAGGAGATACAAGGATTGGAGTTAATTACAATTTCGTAAGCTAATCCCATCGCACCACGTTTATAATTTTTTTCGACATTTAAAAATTGTTTACCATAAGACCAGTGAGGGTAACCTAATGGCATGCCTGAAGAAGCATAAGCATCCATCATTTGTTCAGCTGAAATCACTTCTAATTGATTAGGAAAAGTATCAAGCCCGTAGGTTTTTGCAATACGCGAAATTTCTTCGTCATAGGCATTTAGTAAATCAAAAGTCCATTCGGAACCAGTAGAAAGCAATTTCCGTTTCATGCTGCTTCTTGCCTCTTAAATAATTCATGTAGAACTGGATAGATATCGGCTTTGGAATCAATTTTTTGAATTGCAAAATTAGCAAATGCATTTGCGACATTCAAATAAGCTTCCCATAAACTTTGGTGATGGCGTGGCATTATTTCAACGTAAGCAAAATATTGAACGTAAGGCATGATATCTGCGATAAGTAAATCATGACAATAAGGCGAATCGGCATTCCAATTATCGCCATCTGATGCTTGTGCCGCATAAATATTCCATTCACTTGAAGGATATCGTTCATGCATGACGTTTTTCATCATTTCGAGCGCGCTAGAAACAACAGTTCCGCCAGTTTCGCGTGAATAAAAAAATTCTTCTTCATCAACTTCTTTAGCAGAAGTATGGTGTCGTATAAAAACAATTTCGATTTTTTCATAGTTACGTGTTAGAAATAAGTAAAGCATAATAAAAAATCGTTTTGCAATATCTTTTTTTGCTTCATCCATCGAACCTGAAACATCCATTAAACAAAACATCACCGCTTGGGTTGTTGGTTTGGGTTGTTTAATGCGATTGTTATAGCGTAAATCAAAATCATCAATAAAAGGAACGGCGTTGATTTTCTTTTTGAGGGTAACCATTTTATCTTGTAATTCGGCCATTTTTTCTTGAGAGGGGCTTGTTTTTTTTTCTTCTTCTTGTAATTCACTTTCAGCTTGTTTTAACTTTCTTTTGTAGGGGCCGGCTAATGAAATTCTTCTTGCAATGGCACCTTTCATTGAACGAATTATATTTATATTCGTGGGAACACCTGTCGTTGTATAACCAGCTCTTACCCATTTATAAGCGGGAATTTGGGTAATTTTAGTTTTGATTAAATCAGGTAAGGCCATATCCTCGAAGAATAATTCAAGAAATTCTTCACGAGAGATTTCAAAACCAAAATTATCATCACCTTCACCACTGTCACTTGCTTGATTACCGGCACCTTGACCACCACCTTCAGGGCGTTCTATCTTATCACCAGTTTCAAACTCTTTATTCCCAGTATGAATTGCTTCACGACGACCACCGTGATCATGATGAATCATGGGTTCATTGGTGTCGCTACTTGGAATATTAACTTTTTCGCCTTTTTCAATATCGGTAATGCTACGTTTTGCAACCGCATCTTCCACCGCACGTTTGATTTGCTTTTTGAAGCGACGAATGAAGCGTCGACGGTTATCGGCACTTTTATTTTTACCATTTAATCTTCGATCAATAATTTGTGTCATAGATCACCTCATTATTTAAGATGATTTTCTTACACGCAAATACCATTCACATAACAAGCGAACTTGTTTTTTAGTATAACCTTTTGTGGTCATCCTATTAATAAAGTCTTTGTGTTTTTTCTGATCGTCTGCTGATGCTTTCGCGTTGAAAGAAATAACAGGGAGTAAATCTTCGGTTTTTGAAAACATTTTCTTTTCAATTACCATCCGGAGTTTTTCATAACTTCGCCAATCTGGATTTTTACCATTATTGTTTGCTCTGGCCCGAAGGACAAAATTTACAATTTCGTTACGGAAATCTTTGGGGTTGGAAATACCGGCGGGTTTCTCAATTTTTTCTAACTCGTCATTTAATGCTTTTCGATCAAAATTTTCACCTGTTTCAGGATCACGATAAGGTTGATCTTGAATCCAGTAATCAGCATAGGTGACATAGCGATCAAAAATATTTTGACCGTATTCTGAGTAAGATTCGAGATAGGCGGTTTGAATTTCTTTACCAATAAAATCGATATATTGTGGCGTTAAAAATCCTTTAATGAATGAAATATATTTTTCAGTTACTTCGGGAGGAAATTGTTCTTGTTCAATTTGTTTTTCTAATACGTAAAGTAAATGAACGGGGTTAGCGGCCACTTCGGTATTATCAAAGTTAAACACTTTAGATAATATTTTAAATGCAAAGCGGGTAGATAAACCTGTCATGCCTTCATTCACACCAGCAAAATCGCGGTATTCTTGATAGGATTTTGCTTTTGGATCCGTGTCTTTTAAATTCTCACCATTATAAACGCGCATTTTTGAATAAATGCTCGAATTTTCAGGTTCTTTAATACGAGATAAAATTGAAAATTGGGCGAGTAATCTTAATGTATCCGGCGCGCAGGGCGCTTGTGACAAAGAACTATTGGTGAGTAATTTATCGTAGATTTTCGTTTCTTCTGAAGCGCGTAAACAGTAAGGCACTTTTACGATATAAATTCTATCTAAGAATGCTTCGTTGTTTTTATTATTACGGAATGATTGCCATTCAGATTCGTTTGAGTGTGCAAGAATAATTCCCTCAAATGGAATACTCGACATGCCCTCGGTTCCGTTGTAATTGTGTTCTTGTGTTGCTGTTAATAAAGGATGTAACACTTTAATTGGCGCTTTAAACATTTCAACAAAATCTAATAAACCACGGTTTGCTAAACATAAACCACCAGAGTAACTATAAGCATCGGGATCGTCTTGAGAGAATTCTTCTAATTTGCGTATATCAACTTTACCAACGAGAGAGGAAATATCTTGATTATTTTCATCACCGGGTTCTGTTTTTGCAACGGCGACTTGATCGTGTTTTGACGGCCAGATTTTTACGACTTTAAACTGCGAGATATCACCATTAAATTCATGTAATCGTTTCACTGCCCATGGTGACATTGTGGTTTCAATATAACGGCGTGATATGCCATATTTTTCTTCTAAAATTTCAGCATCTTCATCCGGTGAAAAAAGTCCAAGTGGACTTTCATGAACAGGGGAGTCTTTTAACGCGTAAAACGGGGTTTTTTCCATGATTGCTTTTAATTTTTCAGCGATTGATGATTTACCACCACCAACAGGTCCCAATAAATATAAAATTTGTTTTTCTTCTTCGAGACCTTGCGCAGCGTGTTTTAAAAACGCGACAATTTGTTCGATTGCTTCTTCCATCCCGTAAAATTCAGAGAAAGCATCGTATGTTTTAATCACTTTATTAGAAAAAATGCGTGATAATCTGGGATCTAAACTTGTATCAAGCATGGTGGGTTGGCCAATTGCGGCTAACAGTCGTTCAGCGGCGTTGGCATAAGCCATTTTATCTTCTTTACAAATATCTAAATATTGTTCCAGGGTAAATTCTTCTTCACGAAATTTTTCATAGCGTTTTTGATAATGGTTAAATATGTTATCAGCAGTCATCTCTTGTTACCTCCCCCGGTATTACATTAGGGCAAATCACATTGTATTTGATTTCATTATCGAAGATTGTGAGCAATAATACATTTTATATGAAATCAATCCCTTACATTAATTATAGACTACTCGGCGTGTAAATTTATGAATTATTTTTAAAAAGTTACAAAAAAAAATTAAACATATAATTTATGCACCGAGCCTAACTGTTTGGACCAAAATATTTTTTGTTTGTTTCATTTAAATTAGGTTCTGAGTAGAAGTTTGCAAAAATACATAGTTGCTCATGCACATGTAGTTTCATTCTTGTGAACAATTTATTGAATTTATACATTCAATGCACTCTTATCCTTGCAGCAGTGTCTATTGCTCACTACAATACTCATCCTTTATAAAATGTAAGAGTGTATATAATGTCGCAACAACCCAACACAATTTATCGTAAAGACTATCAACAACCCGATTTTTTTGTGTCGACTATCGATTTGACGTTTGATTTACAAGAAGAGTGGACTACGGTGACATCTCAGGTTGTTTACCATCGTCATACCTCAGATAAAAATTGCCCCTTACATTTACACGGACAAAATTTAAAATTAATTAGCGTTAAGCTTGATCAACGTGAATTAACAACATCAGAATTTCAAGTTGATGATCAGGGGTTAACAATTAATAACGTACCTGAGACTTTCCAGCTTGAAATCGTCACGCAAATTCAACCTCAATTGAATACCACGTTAATGGGTTTATATAAATCGAGTGGCAATTTTTGTACTCAATGTGAAGCAGAAGGTTTTCGACGAATTACTTTTTATTTAGATAGACCCGATGTGATGGCGAGTTTCACCACGACAATTATTGCAGATAAAACACGCTATCCAGTTTTACTTTCCAATGGCAATTTAATAGAAGAACACGAATTAGATAATAATCGTCATTTGGCTAAATGGCATGATCCCTTTAAAAAACCAAGTTACTTATTTGCGCTTGTTGCAGGAAAATTAGGATGCGTTGAAGATACATTTATCACGATGTCAAATCGTGAAATTACGCTAAGGATCTTTGTTCAACCTGGCAATGAAAATAAATGTCAACATGCCATGCACTCGCTAAAATTAGCCATGAAATGGGATGAAGAAAAATACGGTCGCGAATATGATTTAGATATTTTCATGATTGTGGCTGTTGATGACTTTAACATGGGGGCTATGGAAAATAAGGGATTAAATGTTTTTAATTCGAAATGTGTTTTAGCAAATTATGAAACGGGCACAGATCAAGATTTTGTTTTGATCAGTTTAGTTATCGGTCATGAATATTTTCATAACTGGACTGGTAATCGTGTCACGTGTCGCGACTGGTTTCAACTTAGTCTTAAAGAAGGCTTAACTGTTTTTCGTGAACAAGAATTTACTGGTGACATTACCACTCGCGGTGTAAATCGTATTAAAGATGCAACGAAATTACGTTTGCATCAATTTCCGCAAGATAATGGACCCATCGCGCACTCTGTGCGACCAGATTCTTATATTGAAATTAATAATTTTTATACTACAACAATTTATGAAAAAGGCGCAGAAGTGATCCGCATGATGGAAACTTATCTGGGCAAAGATGGTTTTAGAAAAGGCATGGATCTTTATTTTGATCGACATGATGGACAAGCGGTAACTTGTGATGATTTTGTCAAAGCAATGGAAGATGCAAATCAAGTCGATTTTACTGATTTTCGTTTGTGGTATAGCCAAGCAGGTACGCCAAGAGTGAGTGTTACAAGAAAATATGATGCGGCTAATCAAACTTACACATTAACGTTTATTCAAAAAACGCCACCTACACCTGGCCAACCTGAAAAGAAAGTTCTAACGATGCCAATTAAAATTGGGCTGATTTATCCCAATGGTGATGAATATCATTTTGCCGATGGTCAAACATCGCATGTCGTTAATTTTAATCAAGCTGAGCAATCGTTTTTTTTTGAGCATGTTAAAGAACAACCCATTCCATCAGTATTAAGAAATTTTAGTGCACCAGTAAAATTAAATATGGATTTAAAAGAAAATGAACTTGTGTTTTTAATGGCAAATGATAGCGATCCATTTAATCGTTTCGAGGCGTCACAAAAATTAGCGACTAAAATAATTTTAAAATTAACACAAGATGTTATCAACGGAGATGAATTAAAGCTTGATGAAGATTTTGCAAAAGGCATGCAGGAAATTTTGTTTTCGGCAAAAATCGATAATTTATTAAAATCTCGTGTGATGATGTTACCTTCAGAAATTATTTTGGCTGATTTAATGGATGAATATGATCCACAAGCATTGCACCGTGCAAAACAATTTGTTACGCACTATTTGGCCCAACATTTGCAAAATGATTTACTCAAACTTTATCATGATAATACAAGTGATAAAGCCTATGAATTTAATGTCAGTGAAATGGGACGTCGTGCTATTAGAAATTGTGCTTTAAATTACTTAATGGCTTTAGAAACTCAAGAAGTGTATCAACTTGTAAAAGATCAATATCATGATTCTAATAATATGACAGATCGCATGGTTGCACTTTCATTATTAGCAGACAGTCGCTGTGACAAACGAGAGCAAGCATTAAAAGATTTTTATGATCAATGGCACAAAGAGCCTCAGGTGATGGATAAATGGTTTACTGTGCAAGTGACGGCAGATTTACCTAATACTGTTGAGAATGTTGAACAACTTATTTTGCATCCTGCGTTTAACATGAAAAATCCGAATAAGGTAAAAGCAGTTTTTGGTGCGTTTGCGATAAATAATTTAGTTCATTTCCATCGTGAAGACGGTCGAGGTTATCAATTACTCGGAGAAAATATGTTGGCGTTAGATCGGTTTAATCCACAAACTGCCGCTCGTATTATCGAACCTTTAACACGTTGGCAAAAATTAAAACCGCATCATCGCGAATTAATGAAAGCGCAACTAATTAAAATTAAAGAAGATAAAAAATTATCAAAAGATATGTATGAAGTAATTAATAAGTCGCTCAGTTAAACAAAATAACGATAGCTTTTATGGAAATTTGTAAAAATTATTTAAGATTTGCAGTATAGAATGTCCAACTTCTTTGACTAATTGCATTTGAATTTGGGGATGATTAAAAAATTATACAATGCTTGCTTAATTTACAGCGGTTTGTTTTTTTATTGCTGTATTTCATATGCAGGACCAGAAATTTCACCACAATCTACACCTTCTTTAGGCGCAATCTCAAATAGTGTTTTGATAGGTTGTGCCGCGCTGAATCAATTAATTACCGCAGGGTGTTATATTATTGGTATGGCCTTTGGAATTAGTGCCATATTAAAATTTAAAGCACATAAAGATTCTCCAACACAAATGCCGATTTCAACACCTATTGTTTTAGTTTTCGTTTCAGCCTCATTGATCTTTTTGCCATTGCTTTGTCAAATTACTGGGCACACGATTTTTGGACCTGAATATCAAGTCGCCGGCGCTGCAGGTACGACAACAAATTAAGTGAAATTCTTTTAAACTTATCCAAGGTTATGATAAATTAATTCATCAAAATATTTATTGGGGCGATGAGATTAATAAAGCGTATTTCAATCGTTTGTTTGCAGAAGCATATGCTTTTAAAGTAGCACTTGCTGCGATTATTGCCTTGTTGGCCACTCAATTTTTTAACATGACTAATGAACATTATTTTGCTTGGTATAGTTTATTTAGCATTATGATCAATCGGATGTTTTATCCTCATCAAAGTTCCTGGCACCATCGCATGATTGAGCGATTTATTGGGGTGGGTTGCGCGTGTTTAATTGCTTACTTGCTTGTTTATACCTTCATTAACTGGAGTGTTTTATTATTAGTTTTATTAGCAATCACTTTTTTATGTGCTTATCGAATCGGAGAGAACCATCGATTTAAATATGCATTTGTCATGGGGATGATATATTTAAATGTGACATTGTTTACGTGGGTGATAAATCCAGAAAGTTTTCCATACGCATTAAAATATCTACCTATCAATATTGGTATCGCATTTTTAGCTTTGTGTATTAGTGATGTTTTTTTTCCATCGGATTTGGCACGTAAGTTATTACCAAAAATTAAAAAACACTTAATCACTTATACTATTGAAAAGTTAAAAGTAGAAAAATTGACTAATTTAGATATCACTGAATTCGTTTACTTTAACACAATGATTGAGAATGCACGTTTGCAAATGAATAAAATTAAATTTAAATTCTGGCATTCATATGGTTTATATCTTCGAAAAATTGCTGTTAAGCTTGATAGCATTAGAACGATTGATATTAAAACTCCACGAGAGCAGAAATTGCTTAAAATCTTTAAAAAATTAATTATCAAAGATTTTATGTTTATTGAAAAGGTAACATTGGAAAACATTATCCCAAATTACAAACCACTGATCAGCAGTTTCTTATCAAGAGTTGAAAAACTTAAATGGAACTTAACTTATAACGAGCATGTATTATTATACCATTTTCAAGCAATTGCAGAGGATTTAGCTCATATAGCAAATCCTGATTTAACAATACCAAAAAAAATTAAGATTAAAAATAAACTAAATAAAACGGTATTAATTTTTGCTTTTAAAATGACGTTAGTTATTTTCTTAACAGAATTTCTGATCGTTACTTTAAACATACCTGGTGGGCTTGAAACCTTAGTCGCTGCTATCGTGATGGCGACGTTTATTGATGTTGGTGGCGGCATGCAACGATTATTTCAGCGATTTCTTGGCGCGTTATCTGGTGGAATTTTAGGTTTTGTTTGTGCGATAATTCTGAGCTTTTTTACTTCAAGTTTATTATTTTTTTTGATGGTATTTCTGTATTACTATTGCAGCGTATTTATCGGTATGAATAAAATCAAATATTACTATATTTGTACTCAGTCGACATTGATCTTTATTATTATTTTGTTTTCTAATGGTAATTCGATTATAAGTTTAAGTGAAGGTTTGGAAAGGTTTTTAGGCGTTATTTCTGGGGTTTTTGTTGCTTCGATTATTTTATTTTTAGTAAAACCTCAATTACCACATGTTAAACTCCGAGAAAATTTCACTGATTATTTCAAAACTTTACAAGCGGCATTTAAATTACCATTTAATCAATATGAAAAGATTAATTTTAAATTGATTATTGCAAAATTAGAGACCCTCACGCAAAAACACATCACCTTTAATCAAAATCAGAAATTCATGATGTTCTCCAAAAAAGATTTCTTCCAGGAAACATCACTATTTGAAAGAATCACTTTGCATGTTAAGCAGTTAGAACGAGCAACTGAATATATTACCCCTCAAGAATTAAAACATTATTACTTTAATATTTTTAATCGAATTTATTTACTTTGCTTATTAATTTATAAACATCCCGATAAAAATTTTAGCAAAATTGACTTAAGAGTGATACACGATATTCAACAACAAATTATTAGATTCAATCAAGCTGCGTATGATAATGATAGTCTTATTCATTTATCACAACAAAGCGCGCATGCCTTCGCGAAAATTAATACTATTTTAATGTTATTTTTAACTGATCTAGCAAATTTTATTAAATCATGTGATGATGACGTTATGACTAATGGAGTGTTACAACATGCCACGGCTTAATCTCTTAAATACACCACGAAAAAAAATTGTCTTTATGGTAGTGATATTATTTATTTTTGTTTTATATTTTTTATTTTCAACTCTTTTTACCCCTTATTCTAATTCAGGCGTTGTGACCACACATGTGATCTCAATTGCACCTGTCGTTGGTGGAACGGTGACTAAAGTCGATGTGATTGATGATCAATTTTTACATCTTGGTGATCCGATTTTTAGTATTGATAAAAGACCTTATGAGTTAAAATATTATCAAGCTCAAAATGATGTGCAATTAGCGCATGATCAAGTCTTGCAATTTCAGCATAAAATTCTCGAAGCGACTCAAAATATTACTCAGGCAGAGGCTGAATTAAAAAATTCAACGCAAAAATATAATGAAATAAAAACCCTAACCGCAACAGGGACTGAAAGATTGCGCGATCTTGAAAGTGCAACAGCGAATCTAAAATCAGCCCAAGCCAATCTCGAAAAAGCAAAAGCACAAAAACTTTTTTACGAAGCTCAATTAGGTAAATCTATTAATGGTAAAAACATTCATGTGGTGAGTGCTGAAAACAAATTAAATTTGGCCAAATATTATTTAGACAATACGACAATCAGAGCACCAGAAGATGGTTACGTCGATAATGTGAATATTCAAGTGGGCACTTATGCCGATCCTACACAAATGAAAGTCGCTTTTATCCGAGTAAATGATTGGTGGATAAACGCATTATTCAAAGAAAACACACTTCGCAATATTCATCGAGGATCGCAAGCATTAGTGATTATTTCATCTTTACCCGGCCAAGTTTTTTATGCCAAAGTGTTATCGATTAGTCATGGTATTCGACAAAAAGAAATGTTACCCACTTGGTATTTGCCCTATATCCAGGCTAATCATGAGTGGATTGAAAAGCAAAACTATTTTCCAGTACGTCTAAGGTTACAAGATTTTTCTCAAGATAAGCAATTACGAGTCGGTGCCACTGCAAAAGTGGTTATTCTCACCGATCATGGTTTTCTCTGGAATGCGTTAGCTTGGTTTTGGATGAAGCTTTGGAGCATTTTGCATTACTTGTTTTAATGATTACCCGGTCGTATTTGCTGTAATTCTACTGTCCTGTCTGGATGATCAGCTTGAGTCAAAAATTGATAGCAATAACCACAAGGATGAACAGCCATCAGACTGGTAAAAAAATTAGATATAGTTGGAGGTAATCTACTAAATAAGTTTAACGTTTGAGATGGAGTCGCTGGTCGACGATCGCGTCGTCTTTCGCCAATAACTTGCCCTAAATATATTGCGCCATCAGCAGGCATAGTAAAACCCTTGTTATTTATTATTGTTAAAATAATTTTAACAAACTTAATAAGGAAACTATATCCGAGAAAATAGACTGTATTTAACTCATATTATTAAATATGTAAAAACCATTATAGATAAATGATTGAATAATGCATTTAATGAATCTTTTTACATTTTAATCTTAAATTTAACTCATGAATATTTTTTTATGAAAATGTAATCATTATTCAGCTAAATTAAAGATCCAACCTTTTTCTTTGTAAAATTGTAGTGCGCCCTCAGCGTAGGGGGCTGAATTGCCAACCATCATTGATTGCGGTGTCAAATCAGCAAAGGCGGGATGCGCTTTTTTAAATGTTTCAATGTTATTAAATAACACCTTAACTACATCATAAACAATCCAATTGGGTACTGCAGTGGTGGTGACTAAAGTGGCTTTGGCTCCAAAGGTATTGATGTTAACCTCTGTGCCTCGATATTCATTTGCTTTAATTTGCATCGGCACATAAAAAGGGCTGATTTTAGTTAACTCTTTAATTTTATCAGATTCTACCGGGACGATTTTGACCGGACATGTTAAAGCAATTTCTTTTAATGTTGCATTTGGATGTCCAAACATACTAATAAAAGCATCGGTTTTATTGTCGCATAGCATTTGACCTTGTTCTTTTAACGGGGATTGTGTAACGGATTTAAAATCTTGCTCGGTCCAGCCCATTGCTTTCATAAATTTTCTCATGGTGGCATTGGCACCTGAACCCGCTTCACCGATATCAATGGCGTGACCTTTTAATTCTGTAAAATTTTTAATATCGGAATTTTTGCGAACTACAACAGTAAAGGGTTCACCATGAATCGAAAAAACCGAACGCAAATTCGACAGTTGTTTTTTATCTTTAAAAGCCTCCGTACCTTTATAGGCATGATATTGCCAATCAGATTGAACAATAGCAAATTGAATTTTGTTTTGTTCTAATAATTCGAGGTTTTGCAAGCTACCACTTGTTGCTTCAACCACACAGTGAATATTTAAATTTTTTTCTTCTTTATTTATCGCTTGGCAAATAGCGCCGCCTGTTGGGTAATAAAGTCCCACAATGTTTCCTGTACCAATACTGATTTGTGTCGGTTTTTTGTTTGCGCTATAAGAAGAGAGTGAACAAAAGAAAAGTAATCCAGTTAACACAACAAACAGTGATCGCATAGTAGGCTCCATCAATCCATTCGAAATTTAGTTGAGTATATCGTGAATGATGAGAATATTCACTTTGAATTATTCTTTAATAGCCACGCAGCAATTTCCTGAGGTGAGTTGACGAGCGCATTGGGTTGCCATGATTCAGGATGGTCTTCTGAAGTCATATAACCATATTTGACAATAATGACAGGCATCCCCGCTTGCTGTGCAGCCACTGCATCATTTTTTGTATCACCAACATAAAGAGCTTCGTGGGGTGAAATATTTAAAGATTGACAAGCAAAAAGAATGGGATCAGGTGCGGGTTTATTTTTTTGTGTTGAATCACCAGAAACAATAATAGCAGCACGATCAAATAAATTTAAATGTTTTAGCAATGGAATCGTGAACTGTGCAAATTTGTTAGTGACAATACCCCAAGTAAAAGATTCTTGTTCCAGGTAATCAAGTAACGCATGAATTTTTGGAAAGGGTTGTGATCTATCAGTTAAGTGAAGTTGATAAACATTGAGATATTGGGTGCGTAACTGTTGAAAATCAGGATGTGTCACATCATAGCCAAAACCGAGTTTTATTAAACCAGTTGCGCCGAGTGCGGCGTAAGGTCTAGCAGTTGCAAAAGGAATAGGGGGCTTTTCATGGATGATTAGTAATTCATTTAAACAATGGCAGAGATCCGGTGCAGTATCAATTAAGGTACCATCTAGATCAAATAAAACAGTTGTAATTTTTCGCGAATTTTTTTGCATGGCATGGATATTACATTTCGATAATTGCTGTTTATTATACGAGTTAACTTTGACGCTGACAATGAACGATATAGTTTACTTGGCAATTATTACTCAATCTTGCTTGCCGAGTAAATGGATTGTATTTCATGCCTTGAATATCACAGAGCGTTAAATTTGCTCGTCTTACCCAAGCGGATAATTCAGATGGCGTGATAAACTTCTCATAATCATGTGTGCCACGAGGTAATATCTTTAAGCAATATTCTGCGCCTAAAATCGTTTGTAGATAAGCCATGGCATTGCGGTTAATCGTAGAAAGAAATAAAAAGCCATTTGGTTTGAGTATTGAAGCACAATCTTCAATTAATGCTTGAGGATGAGGGACATGTTCGAGTAATTCTAAACAAGTAATAATATCAAATGTTTCATTTGTATCATGAATAAAATTTTCAATGGTTGTGTTTTTATAGGTAATCGTTAAGTTATTTTCAAGTTTATGTAATTTTGCAGTTTGAATCGCTTTAGAAGCGGCATCGATCCCCGTGACTTTTGCGCCAAGTTCTGCCATTGCTTCTGCAAGTAAGCCGCCGCCACAGCCAACATCTAAAATTACTTTATCTTTTAATTGTATTTTTTGCGTAATATAGTCAAGACGAATTTTGTTAATGTCATGTAAGGTTTTAAACGAGCCATCTTTATCCCACCAATCATGTGATAATTCGTCAAATTTGTGTACTTCTTGTTGATCGATATTTTCCATCATCATTCCTATAAGGCTGTCTTTATGACGAGCGCTAGTTCATATAATATCATTGCGGTAACGCCCCAAATGATATGGTTATTATGAGTGAGAGTAAAGTGACGACGTTCGATTATTTTATTTAACATAATCGTTGGACTCTCTGATTGTGAGGATAATAAATTTTCAATAGGAAGGGTAATCACTTCCTCGACTTCAGCTTGATTAATTTCATAGGCAGGCGATCCTTGAATCATTGCGACAAAGGGCGTTACCCAGAAATGACTCGTTAATGTGGGGTAAGAGGTAAGCTCACCTAATATTTCAATTTGATTTCGCGGAATGCCAATTTCTTCTTCGGTTTCTCGAAGAGCGGTAACATGCAATTGATCGAATTCATTTGCTTCACATCTTCCACCCGGAAAACAAATTTGGCCGCGATGATGGGTTAGATTATCATGGCGTTTTGTTAAAATAATATGTTCATTAGTGATGGGCACTAATACGGCAGCAGGTTGTCGATTATCATTTTTTAAATGATGTTGATTGATGTTGAAGTTTTGAAGACGAGTGATTATATTTTTTTTATCAATTAACATGAACTTTTTTTACTTGATGGTGATTTAATGAATTTAAAATGATATCAACTTTATGGAATGTTTCTTGATATTCGTTTTCACAGTTTGATTCAGCAACAATCGCACCACCGGCAGAACAATATATGTGATTTTCTTCACAAAGTAAGGTACGAATGGCGATGTTGCTATCCATGTTTCCACTAAAATCGATATAAGCGATACTACCACAATAAATGTTGCGTTTTGTGATTTCTAATTCATCTATGATTTCCATCGCTCTGATTTTGGGCGTGCCAGTAATTGAGCCGCCTGGAAAACAATATTGTAATAAATCGATAGCAGTTTTATCGTATTTTAATTTACCTTGCACGGTGCTCACTAAATGATGAACCGATGTGAAACTTTCAAGATCAAAAAGTTTAGGAACAACAACTGAATCGGGTTCACACACTCTTGAAATATCGTTTCGCATGAGATCCACAATCATTAAATTTTCAGCGCGATCTTTTTCACTATTGCGCAATTCATCGGCTAAGGCGTTATCATGATGAGTATCAATGTGTCTTGGTCTTGTGCCTTTAATTGGTTTTGTTTCGACTAAATTATCTTTTACTTGTAAAAAACGTTCAGGTGATAAACTTAAAATGGCACCTTTATCAGTTGGAATATAAGCACTAAATGGTGCTGGATTTATTTGACGTAACATTTTATAAGCATGCCAAGGCGAACCTTTAAATTCAGCAGAAAAACGGTGGGTATAATTAACTTGATAACAATCCCCCGCAGTGATGTAGTCGATAATTTTATTAAAGCTATCTTGATATTTTGTTTTCTCAATATCACATTGAAAGTTTTTTGTTAATTTAAAATCGATTAATAATGGTGCGATAGGATTGTTGATTATATTTTTAATATCAGCAAGTGTGTTTTGTTGTGGCCAAGGTGTTTTTAAGTGTGTTAAATAGGTTTGTTGTTGATGATGATCGACAACAATTGCCCACGAATAAATGCCAACACACATTTCGGGTAATAGCGTATCTTTTCGGGTGTTGTTGGGTAGTTTTTCAAGTTGATGAGCAAAATCATAAGAGAAATAACCTAACATGCCACCGATAAAAGGCAAATCATGATGTGGTATTTTTACTTGTTTAAGATATCGTTGCAAAAGAGTTAACGGATTTTGATTGGTGGTAAAACTACATGTTTGCGTTGTGACTTTCGTTTTAGAATTAATCGATGTTATTTTAATATCAGGCATTGCACTGATGATATCATAACGACCTTGCGCTTTAGTTTGATGGCTTGAGCTATCCAAAAAAATGGCGCCAGGTAAACTGACTAAGCGGGAAAATAATTCACTGCTATCAGCATGGTAGGGAATGTGTTCTATATGTAAAATATTCATAACCGCCTGAAGTATACTAAATCCTCCGGAAATTGCGATCAAAACAATCAGACTATAGCAAGTTTGGCTTAAGGTTTTCTTAAGTGCTTAATTTTTAAATATTAATTCATAAAAAGAGAATGAATTCATCATTGACGATGCATCGAGTGAGTTAGTTTTATCAGATAAGCAATTAGAAAATTTTGATTTTATTTTTCTTCATGAATTTCCTTTTCCCGATAGAGAGTGTCCACTCGAATATCCCCAGCATATACTTGCTGTTTGGGATCGACTTAAAACATTAACTGACACGACAATAATAATGAGGGCAAGAGAAGCTTATGAGATTTTAAAAATGGCTGAGCATTTTGGTTGTCGTTTTGGTTTTACTTTTCAAACTGGTTCGTTAGAGACGCGAACGCTATGTGTGCGAGCACCTAGTCATGAATTAAAACCGTGGTTAATTACGGCGGACGATATGTTGTAGAAGGGGACTTTTGTGTTGATTTAGAATTTTCCTCATTTATTAATATTAGGTATTCTCTTTTTAGTTTATTGGCGTAAATTCTAAAACAGAGTACAATAACGCAAAATCGCAGGGAGACGTGAGAAATGGGGAAATATTTTTTTATTGCGTTATTATTCTTAGCTGGGAATGTTTATGCAATGTGTGATACCCGAGTAATCGATATCCAATCTGCTACTGCGGTTAGTTTTTATTACGATAAAATTGATTTACAGCATCTCATTGGTACTTATGCGCCTCGATTTGTTAAACGAGATTTTATTCATCACAGAGATTGTGGTAAAGCGGATAGAATTTATGCGGTTTCTGCAGATAAAACAATATATCGTACTGTTGCCTTAGAGAGTAATCAACAAAATTTATTTCGGTTTCCAACTGACTTTGAAGTTGAGCCTGAGTTATTGCATGTGGCGCTTCATCAAATTGTTCATCATGTATTACCATTGGTCGCAGCGTTTTAATTTATCATTGAAATAAATCACAACGCTGCGTTTAATTCGAGTGTCAGTTTTATTTTACGCCAGTCATTTTATCTGCTTGCACATATTCATCAAATTGTGCTTCAGTCAAATAGCCCAAGGCAACGGCAGCTTGTTTTAAATTTGTATTTTCTTTATAGGCTTTTTTGGCTATTTCAGAGGCTTTATCATAACCGATATGCGTGTTTAATGCGGTGACTAACATGAGAGAATCTTCGACATAATGTTTTATTTTTTCTTCGTTGACCGTTAAACCTTCCACACAAAATTGTAAAAACATATGGCATGAATCAGTTAATAAAGTGATGGAGTGAATTAGATTATGAACCATTAACGGTTTAAAGACATTTAATTCAAAATTTCCCTGACTACCTGCAATGCCGATCGCCGCATCGTTACCCATGACTTGCACACACACCATAGTCATCGCTTCTGATTGAGTTGGGTTTACTTTACCTGGCATGATAGAAGAACCTGGTTCATTGGCGGGTAAAATTAATTCGCCTAAACCACATCTTGGACCTGAACCTAGCCAACGAATATCATTGGCAATTTTCATTAAACTACATGCCAGCGTTTTGAGCGCGCCGCTACTAAAAACCATTGCATCGTGAGCTGCGAGTGATGAAAATTTATTTTTTGCAGATTCAAAAGGTAAACCGGTCATCTGTGAAATATTTTTTGCCGCCAAATCAGCAAACCCTGGTGGTGCATTTAAACCAGTTCCAACGGCTGTGCCACCAATCGCTAATTGATATAAATTAGGTAATGTTGATTTAATATCGTTAATTGCCGCTTCAAGCTGAGCAACATATCCAGAAAATTCTTGACCAACCGTTAAGGGCACGGCGTCTTGTAAATGCGTGCGACCAATTTTAACCACATCTTTAAATTGTTGTTGTTTTTTTGCTAATCCTTCTTTGAGCGCATTCACACTTGGAATTAATTTTTCATTAATTTCTGTGGCACTTGCAATATACATCGCTGTTGGAAAAGTATCATTTGAAGATTGCGACATGTTAACGTGATCGTTTGGATGAATCGGATCTTTACTTCCCATTTTGCCACCTGCTAATTCAATCGCACGATTAGAAATCACTTCGTTAGTATTCATGTTGGTCTGAGTACCAGAACCTGTTTGCCAAATTCTTAATGGAAATTCAGTATTGAGTTTGCCGGCAATGACTTCATCGGCGGCTTTTGTTATCAAATCACATTTATTTTTATCGAGGCGACCTAATTCATGATTACTCAATGCGGCTGCTTTTTTTAAAATGCCAAACGCTTTAATGAGCGAGGGGGGCATGGTGTCGTGAGCAATTGCAAAATGATGTAGCGATCGCTCTGTTTGCGCGCCCCAGTAATGATTAGCAGGCACATCAATTTTGCCCCTACTATCACTTTCTGTACGGGGGGCAGGTGTCAGGTGTGTTTCTTGTTTGTGTGCTAAT
>CAYGUK010000043.1:0-30656 GCA_964352985.1 uncultured Legionellales bacterium | reverse complement strand
GGCCTATAATGTGGTTAATTATTAGTGAAATTTTTCCGCTGCGCATTCGCGGTCTGGGTTCAAGTATTGCAACTGCAACCAATTGGGGATCAAACTGGTTAGTGGCGTTAACATTTTTAAGTTTAATAGAATTTTGTGGGACGAGTATCACTTTTATTATTTATGGCGTGCTTTGTATTGCGTGTTTATTTTTTGTTCTGAAAATTGTGCCTGAGACAAAAGGGCACTCACTAGAAGAAATAGAACAACAAATTGCAACTAAACTCGGGGTTAATGCAGAATGTATTTAGGCATCGATGTTGGCACTTCCAATATTAAAATCGTCATCATTGATGAAACGCAATCCGTGTGTGTTGAAAAAATTTCACCTCTTACTATTTCGCATCCACAGGAATTATGGTCAGAGCAACAGCCAGAAGATTGGTGGAATGTTTTAGAAAAAAGTCTCGATGAACTAGCAGAAAATTATCAACATTATTTTGCTGAAATTAAAGCTATCGGATTAACCGGCCAAATGCATGGCGCTGTGTGTTTAGATAAAAACAATCAAGTTATTCGGCCCGCTATATTATGGAATGATGGTCGCTCTTTTGCTGAATGTGATTTTCTATTAGCAGAAGTACCAGAAGCAACAAAAATCACAGGCAATTTGATTATGCCTGGATTTACTGCGCCAAAATTAGTGTGGCTAAAAAAACATGAACCAGAAAATTTTTCAAAAATTAATAAAGTTTTGTTACCTAAAGATTATATTCGTTTTTGTTTAACCAATGATTTTGCAACGGATTTATCCGATGCCTCAGGCACATCTTGGTTAAATGTTCAAAATCGTGAATGGTCTAATGAGATGATTAATGCCTGTGATTTATCAATCGATCATATGCCTTGCCTATACGAAGGCAGTGATATCACCGGCGAATTAAAATCATCACTCGCGAAAAAATGGCACATGAAAAATGATGTCAAAGTGATTGCTGGTGGTGGTGATAATGCCGCAAGTGCGATTGCCGTAAATGTTGTTCTGCCTGGTTCTGCTTTTTTATCGTTAGGTACGTCTGCGGTAATTTTCACAGCTGATGAAGGTTATCATCCCGATCCTGACAATGCGCTTCATACCATGTGTCATTGCTTACCACAAAAATGGCATCAAATGAGTGTTCATTTAAATGCGACGGGCTGTATTCAATGGATCATGAAAACACTGAATATATCAAATTATAATGAATTAAATGCACTAGCACGCGAAGCAAATAAACCACCTTTATTTTTACCTTATTTAAATGGTGAGAGAACACCGTTTAATTATTCACGTGCAAGCGGTCAATTTTTGGGATTAACAGAAAATACTACGCGTGGTGATTTGTGTTTAAGTGTGTTACAGGGTACGGCTTTAGCCATCACTCTAGGGTTTAATGTCGTCAAAAACGCCAATCCTAATATTGATCATATTTCTGTAATTGGTGGCGGCTCGAAAAATCTTTTTTGGGGACAAATTTTTTCTGATATGATGAACCATCCTTTGCATTATCATTCAGATAGATTTGCCGGCGCCGCAGTAGGTGTGGCGCGATTAGCAAGATATGCTTTAACAGGTGGTTCACTTGATAATGCATTTAAAATGAGTGAGGTTAAAACGGTGTTAACACCTAATCGACAATACCAACGAGAATTAACATTATTAACAAAATGTTTTCAACAATTGAAACCGATTTATGAGGAATTATTATCATGACTGACTATTTTCCAAAAGTGGGCAAGATTGCTTATAAACAAGATGATTCAAGAGATTTATTGGCATTCCATCACTACAATCCCGATGAAATTATTCTGAATAAAACCATGCGTGAACATTGTCGTTTTGCCGTTTGTTATTGGCACACATTTTGTTGGCAAGGTAATGATAGTTTTGGTTCGCCGGTTTTTGATCGTGCTTGGTTTAATGAAGCGGCTCCCATGAAACGCGCCATGATGAAAGCTGATGCCGCCTTTGAATTTTTTAAAAAATTAGGCGTCGATTTTTTCACCTTTCATGATAGAGATATTGCACCAGAAGGCGATACTATCAAAGAAAGTAATAAAAATTTAATGGAAGTCGCAGAGAAAATCAGCAAGAAAATGTCTGATAATAATATTCAATTATTATTTGGTACGGCAAACTTATTTAGTCATCCACGTTATTTAGCTGGTGCTGCAACTAATCCTGATCCTGAAGTATTTGCTCACGCTTGCGCACAAGTTAAAACAGCGCTTGATGTCACTCACCAATTAAATGGTTGTAACTATGTGTTATGGGGTGGTCGTGAAGGTTATGAAACATTACTCAATACAGATTTAGTCAAAGAATCAGAACAACTTGCTCGCTTTTTACAGTTAGTCGTCGATTATAAACATAAAATTGGTTTTAAAGGCGATTTATTAATAGAGCCAAAACCATGCGAACCCACAAAACATCAATATGATTTTGATACTGCAACAGTCTTTGCTTTTTTACAAAAATTTAATTTAGAAAAAGAATTTAAAGTTAATATTGAAGGTAATCATGCGACGCTTGCGGGCCATAGTTTTGAACATGAAATTGCCTATGCGTTTGCCAATAATTTATTTGGTTCGATTGATGCAAACTCGGGTGATCCGCAACTTGGTTGGGATACCGATCAATTTCCAATCGATGTGTCAACAGCAACTCGTATATTATATGTGATTTTACAAAACGGTGGTTTTGTGAATGGCGGATTTAATTTTGATACTAAAATTAGACGTCAAAGTATCGATAACAAAGATTTATTTTATGGGCATATTAATGCAATGGATACCTTGGCACGCGGCTTAAAAAATGCGGCAAGAATTATTCAAGATAATCGTATTGCTGAGAATTTAGCAAATCGCTATCAAGATTGGCAAAGTGATATGGCACAAGATTTTTTAAGTCGCATGGATTTAACCTCAATTGCCCAATTAGCCGAAGAAAATAACATTAATCCCGAACCGCATTCAGGAAAGCAAGAATATCTTGAAGCATTATTTAATCTATTAAGTCAATAAGGTTTAAATCATGTCATATGAAACATTACTGTTAACGATTGGAAATCATATCGCAACGATTTGTTTTAATCGTCCCGAAGTGCATAATTGCATGAGTGCGTTATTTATTGATGAAATGATAAGCGCGATTAATGAAGTTAAAAAAGATCAAAGCGTTCGTACTTTAGTCATTCAAGCTAAAGGTAAATCATTTTCAGCCGGTGCGGATTTAAATGACATGCAAAAAATGGTTGACTATACGATGGCTGAAAACATTAAAGAATCAACTCGTATTTCTGATTTAATGCAGGCAATAAAAAATTACGAAAAACCCACCGTGGCCTTAGTGCAAGGACCTGTTTATGGGGGTGGCTGTGGTATTGTGGCTTGTTGCGATATTGTTTTAGCCACGAGTAATGCGACTTTTTGTTTTTCTGAAGTGAAACTCGGTTTGATTCCAGCCGTCATTAGTCCTTATGTGATAGCAAAAATTAATGAAACAGCTGCGAGACGATATTTTTTAACCGCAGAATTAATTGATGCGAATGAAGCCATGCGCATTGGTTTAATCACAAAAGTCGTTCCGCAAGATGAATTACATTCTGAAGGTGCCATGATGATTAATCGTCTTATTAATAATTCGCCGCATGCCGTGACACAAGCAAAAACATTGATAGACACTATAATCAATAGTGATGATCAACAATCCATAGTCGATTATACCATCAAAGCAATTTCAGAAATTCGTGTATCAACAGAAGGTCAAGAAGGCCTAAAAGCATTTTTTGAAAAACGCAAACCTAATTGGATTATTTAGGTTTAAACCTTGGTGTTGTTCTAGTTGTATTAGCCTCTGGTATGGCGCTTTTTGATTCAGCTTCTGGTGTGTTATTTTGAACGACGTATTTTTGATAAAATTGAGATTGCGGAAATAACTAAATTAATTTGAAGTTGCCATTACTCATAATTTTGTCACTTAACAATTTAAAATTTGAATCTCAAAATTTATCGATTTTTTTAATATCAGTAAAATCTGGATGGCGAGTTAATTCACCTATATTCAATGATGTGTTGGTGTAATGAGAGACAAGTTGACGTGTTATCTCATTGTTTATTTCTAAAATATATTTAACAATAAGTTGAGTAAATGTTATCACAGCTTTATTTAAAAGATTTATATTATTATAATTTTAAGGAGACTTTATTGATATGATAATATTTAATGTTGTTCTAACCTTACCGCTGGTGGTCTATAATCCACAAAAGCGGCTTGTATTATTTTAAATAAATTATTAGGGCCTATTGATTCAAATATTTCAGAACAATTGTTAGTATCACTGTAAATTGCTTTTCCTGTCTGGGTAGAATATTCGCATCCTCCAATTAAGGGATAAGTATTTTCACTTCCATGATATTTAACTAAATTTCCAAAGGCGAGATAATCCATCATCGAATTTAATATTTTTCTTTTTACACCATTTTGGCTATTGCCATCACCAGGGATTGTTTTCAATACTTCTGCAATATCTGATAAACTTTGCGCATTATTCACCATTTGCTGTGCTTCAACTGCTTTTTTTCGGCTTCGATTAAAAAAACAAAAACAACTGGTTTCACTGGTACAATTGATATAAGGGACTAATATTCCTGATATTTTATTTTTCAACGCATCAAGTAATTGTGCTTGATCTCTATTATTAATATTTCGGCTAATCCCCAGTTTCATTTCATCTTTTATTTTCATTATTATCACCAGCATAAAACAAATACTTGATGGTTATAATGTAACATTTTGTTTCTTTATTTTTATCCTGTATTCACTCTATATTTTTGAGGGTTTATTTTTCAAATAAAATGAAAAGATAAATATAATCAGAGCCTCAGATCAAGCGTATAAGAAAATTCATTGCTACTATTTTCATTCTCCACTGAATAGCTACCACTATGATGCCCGCCAACTTGGAATCGAGATAATCGTCTACCTTCTGCTTCATTGGCATTGATGGGCGCTTGCTCGTAACTTCTTCCGCCATGATGCATGACATGATAGGTGAATCCATAGATTGCACGTTGATAACGCAAATCATAGAGATCAAAAATTAAAGGCGCTTGTGATTGAATGGTTGGGTGAAGGCTTTGTGGTGGATTCCACGCTTTAAACCGAATCCCTGCAACTTGCACATCTTTATTTTGAGTTTGATGCAAATGTATTTTTTTCTTGTTACAAGTAATGATGAGATAGGGTGGTAATTTACCCGTGACTTTGAGTTGAAGTCTTTCAACCGCAGTGTCAACCGCACGACTGACACTGCCTTTATAAACTTCTTCGCCTAACACGGGCCATGGTTCGAGTGCTGAGCGCAATTCAAAAATTAAACCATGGCTTTTACACTCACCATATTTTGGGAAACGAAATTCAAAAAAGGGAATAAACCATTCATCTTGAAAAGCATAGCCTTCATTTTTTAAATGATGAATAATCTGTTTGAAGTCCTGCCAAACATAATAGGGCAACATATATTTATCATGTAATAAGGTTTCCCAGCGAATTAATTTTTGATGATAAGGTTTTTTCCAAAAGTGTGCGATCAAGCCTCTGACTAATAAGGCTTGTAATAAATTCATTTCGGGATGTGGTGGCATTTCAAAATTACGCAATTCTACAAGACCGAGTCGGCCATTATCTTGATTTGGATTATAGAGTTTATCGATACAAAATTCCGCACGATGAGTATTGCCGGTCATGTCGACTAAAATGTTTCGAAATAGTCTATCAACTAACCACAGTGGTGTTGATTTCGAATTTTTTAATTGCGCAAAAGAAATTTCGAGTTCATGTAATGAGTCCATTCTCGCTTCATCAATTCTTGGCGCTTGAGATGTTGGGCCAATAAATGTTGATGAAAAAAGATAAGATAAAGCGGGGTGGTGTTGCCAAAAAGTCACCATGCTTTGTAATAAATCAGGACGTCTTAAAAAAGGACTGTCAGCAGGCGTTCTGGCACCAATCACAATATGGTTGCCACCTTCTGTGCCCACACATTTGCCGTCGAGTTTAAATTTTTGTGTGGTGAGTCTGGATAAATGCGCTTCATGATATACCGTTTTTATCAAGTGAACCAAAGATTGCCACGAGTCCGTCGGTTGGATATTGACTTCAATAACACCGGGGTCGGGTGTAATACTAAAATGATTTAAGCGCAAATCTTTGGGTGGACCATAACCTTCAATATGAATGGGCAAGGTGAGTTCTTTCGAGGTTAATTCGATTGCTGCAATTAAATCTAAGTAATGTTCTAAACGAGAAAGCGGTGGTAAAAACAAATAAAGCATCTCATCTCTGATTTCAACTGAAAGTGCAGTTTTAAGATAACCATTAGGGAGATCAGCAAAGTGTTGTGAAGTGTTTTCAATATTCGAACTGCGTTGATGAATGGAATCCTTAATCGATTTTAAGCTAGGTAAATCATCAGACTCTGCAAAAACACTTTTTTCCGCATATTGAAATTCAGCAGAATTATCGACAAAGGGTAGGCGATATAATGGTAATCGAAATCCAATTGACGAATCGCCAATTGATAATATTAATTTATCGGTTTTAAATTGCCACCGATTACTTATCCATTGTTCATGTTTATGTGAAAAGGCCAAAGGTAATGTGTAACCAACAGGTTGAGTGATATTATTTTCAAGCAAACGTTGTATTTTTTGAATTTCGCTTTTTTGATAAAGATCAGCTGCATCGATGTTACGTTGATTCGGTGATTTATGTTGTTGCCATAAATGATAAGTTATATCTTCAAAAGCAGGAATAATATAGTCAACCGGAATGGCAAGGTTTAATGCGAGATGTTCTAAAAATTTTTTACTATCAATTACCGTAAGTGAAGCCGGATGATTGGTTAATAAATCTTGATTTTCCCAGATTGGCTCGCCATCTTTTCGCCAAAAACAATTCATTGACCAGCGAGGTAGAATTTCTCCAGGACACCATTTTCCTTGGCCATAATGAATTAAACTTTTTTCTGCAAATTGTTTTTTTAGTCGATGAAGTAATGTGTTTGCTAGTGACTCTTTATTTTTACTTGTGGCAGTAAAATTCCATTCATCACCATTTGGATCATCGATAGACACAAAAGTAGGCTCACCGCCCATGGTTAATCTAACATCGTGTTTTTTTAATTCTTCATCTACTTTTTCACCGAGTAAATTAATTGTTTGCCAATCATCTGCGGAATAGGGTTTGGTAATTCTTTTATCTTCGTGAATTCGTTCAACTGTCATCGTGTGTTTCATTTCGGCATGACAATTTTCCAACGTGCCATTAATAGGCGCGGCAGTTTTAGGGAATGGCGTGCAACATAAAGGAATGTGTCCTTCGCCAGCTAATAAACCAGATGTTGGATCAAGGCCAATCCATCCCGCACCCGGAATATAAACTTCTGTCCACGCATGAAGATCAGTAAAATCTTTTTCAGCACCCGAAGGCCCATCCAATGATTTAATATCTGCTTTTAACTGAATAAGATAGCCAGATGTAAAACGAGTTGCTAATCCCATATGTCGTAAAATTTGGCACAATAGCCAAGCCATATCACGGCATGATCCCGTTTTTTTAATGAGTGTTTCTTCACAACTTTGCACACCGGGATCAAGTCGAATGACATAATTTAAACTTTGATTAACTTTTATATTGAGATCAACTAAAAAATCAATGGTGCTTTTCGGTTTTTTATTGATTGATTTAATAAATGATAATAAATTTTCTTCTTTCTCAGTGACAGCGAGATAAGGTAATAATGATTCACGTAATTCTGCTTCGTAATTAAATGGAAATTTTCTAGCAGCATCATCGAGAAAAAAATCAAAGGGATTATATACATTCATATTTAAAATAATGTCGACATTCACGGAGAGTTCATTGGTTTTATCAGGAAATACCACATTTGCAATATAATTTCCAAAAGGGTCTTGTTGCCAATTGAGAAAATGTTTTTTAGGTTTAATTGTTAAACTAAATGATTCAATGTCTGACTTAGTATGAGCAGCGGGTTTTAGCCGTATGCTTTGTGTGCCAAGTGAAATAAATTTATCGTATTGGTAGTGTGTGATATGTCGAAGCGCAACTTTAATCGTCATTGTTAAAACCTTGCAAATCCTGTTGTTAGCTAAATCATACAGAGTTATTGCATGACAGTAAATTAAAGGAGTACAATTTAGCAACTTGTAGGAGTAATCATTGCATGAGTGAATTTTTAGCCATTAATTTTGATATGTTAAGCTCACCGAGTTTAACAATAAAAAATATAAATAATTTCTCAGTCAATAATGGTTGGGGATTTGCATGGTATCCGAATGATGATTATAGCAGTCTCATGATTAAAGATAGTCGCCAGCAAGATATTAATGAGCTAAGTACTGTTGTCAATGATTGGGATAATTTTCGGTCGACGATTTTCATGTGTAAAACAAAAGGGATTTCTAAACAATATACCTTACATGATGTGCAACCTTTTCGTTGGAGTTATGCTGGAAAAGACTGGTTATTTTTGCATAATGGTACTTGCGATATTAAAGTCTTAACAGAAAAGCATGATCTACAATCAGGGTTTTTAGTGCCGCTTGGTAATACAGATTCTGAACTCTTGTTTTGTTATTTGTTAGGAAAAATTCAACAAAGTGGATTTACCGAACTGAATAAAAAATCAGCCCGTTTAATTTCAACATGTTTAAAAGAATTAGAAGCTTTTGGAACGTTGGATTTAATACTGACAGACAGTAAAACACTATTTGTTTATCATGGTGAGAATTCTGAAAAAGAAATTTATGTTAGTAAGTTATTATCTGAATATTTCACCAAAAAAATTGAGTCGGAATCAATTTCGATTGAAATGGAAGATCCTCGAGATACTTATCATTCTGGTTTAATCGTTTCATCAGAAAAATTATCTTCAGTTGAACAAATGATGATAAATAAGGGTGATGTCATTTTAATTAAAAGAGGAATTAATATTTGGCAAAAAAGTAAAGCCGAGTTAACACAAAACGAAAGGAGTCGTTTAATGAGCACAACGTTTGAGCCGCAATTAACTAAAGTCAAGGAGACACCAAGCAAAAATGCAGTGAAAATTCAAAACTTACGTTCAATAACAACAAAGCCAGATGGCAGCGCTATGCAATTTAAAAGTTTTGATATTGAACATTCTACAAGTTATGAATATGACGAAGCAGTAGAGCATAGTACTCACACTTTCCGATTACAGCCAAAAGAAGATTCAATTCAAGAAATTATTCGTTCTGAAATTTCTATTTCAGTCGATGGTGAATGTTTACAATTTGAAGATGTTTTTGGCAATAACACGGTTCATTATACCATTAGCAAACCTTATAAAAAGTTACAAATATTCAGTAAAAGCCAGGTGAAAGTTTATGAAAAACTGCCTGACAATCGCAGTGATTTAGTACGACGTTCTTCAATTCCCTTAGTGTGGATGCCTTGGCAAAGACAAATGATGTCGCCTTATTTACTTCCTACAGAATTACCCGAATCCCAATTATCCGTCTTAACGGATTACGCGATGAGTTTTGTTGAGCGCTGTGACTATAACGTGTTAGAAACAATCAAGGATATTAATACGCGAATCTATGAAGACTATCAATACGTGCAAAATGTCACTTCATTACAAACGACACCGTTTGATGTGTTAGAGACTCATCAAGGTGTGTGCCAGGATTTTGCTAATTTATTTATTTGTCTTGCCAGATTATTATCAATTCCCGCACGATATCGCATGGGATATATTTATACTGGGGCGAATTATGAAAATAAAATTCAGTCGGATGCCTCACATGCTTGGGTTGAAGTTTATATTCCTTTTATTGGTTGGAAAGGTTTTGATCCGACTAATGGTTGTATCGTAAAGCAAGATCATATTCGCGTAGCATGTGGTCGAAATTATCGTGATGCAACGCCCACAACTGGTACCTTATTTAAAGGTGGTGGTACGGAAACGTTATCGATAGATGTAAAAGTACGACAGCTCTAATTTTTTTTAACTGAGTTCACTCGTTAGTAATATTTACTAGCAAAGTTGTGCGGCACAATGGAATATGTTAGGTTAATATAATGAATTTTAATGATTACACGACAAATGGATTTTATGATGAGTTAATTGCGGCAGATGGTTCACCTCGAAACATTGCTTTGCCTCTTATCAATCACATCAATAGTTTACCTAAAAATATTTTAAAAAGACGACAAAAAGCAGCAGAGTTAGCATTGCTTAATTTAGGCATTACCTTTGGTGTTTATGGTAATAAGAAAAAAATGGAAAAAATATTTCCTTTTGATATTTTGCCAAGAATCATTTCCAGTAATGAATGGCAAATTTTAGAAAAAGGATTAAAGCAAAGAATTCATGCTTTAAATTTATTTATTAATGATATTTACAGCGAACAAAAAATTGTTAAATCGGGTTTTATTCCTAAAGAATTAATTTATTCAGCTTCAAGTTTTCGACATCAATGTATTGGTTTAACCCCACCTGAAAATATTTGGATTCATATTACAGGAACAGATTTAATTCGAAATGATTCGGGACAATTTCTAGTTTTAGAAGATAATGTGCGTTGTCCTTCCGGTATTTCTTATGTGTTAGAAAATCGTGCGACCTTAAAAAAGACATTTCCTTATTTATTTAAAACAATGAAAGTGAGACATGTTTCAGATTATTGTGATCAACTGTATCAACTGCTCACAAGTGTCGCACCCAAGCATGTTGAGGAACCAAAAATTGCATTGTTAACACCGGGTGTTTTTAATTCAGCCTATTTCGAGCATGCTTATCTAGCGCAACAAATGGGGATCCCTTTGGTTGAAGGGCGTGATTTAGTCGTGATTGATGACCATGTGAATGTTCGAACTACGGCAGGATTGGAACGAATTGATGTTATTTATCGACGCATTGATGATGATTATTTAGATCCCACCGTTTTTTTAGAAAATTCGTTACTTGGCGTGCCGGGTTTGATTGAATGCTATAAAAAAGGAAACGTGACGTTAGCGAATGCGCCCGGAACAGGCATTGCCGATGATAAAGCAATTTATGCTTATACAACGAATATTATTAAATATTATCTCGATGAAGATCCGATTATCCCAATTGTTGAGACTTTTTTATGTGAAGATAAAACACAGCAAGATTATGTGATAAAAAATTTAGAAAAACTGGTGGTGAAAGCGGTTAACATGTCTGGTGGTTATGGTATGTTAATTGGACCTGCTTCGACAAAATCAGAACGAGAGAAATTTGCTGAACTCATTAAAGCTAAACCAAGAAATTATATTGCGCAACCGACTATCTCACTGTCGCGTGCTCCATCTATCATCAATGATCAAATTGTAGGACGTCATATTGATTTTCGTCCGTATATATTATTTGGTAAAACCACATTTGTTTTACCAGGTGGATTAACACGTGTTGCACTTCGTGAAAATTCGTTAGTGGTCAATTCATCTCAAGGTGGGGGTAGCAAAGATACGTGGGTATTAGAGCAATCAAGATCGGAGTGTGTAGAATGATAAGCCGTGTTGCCGATGCTATATATTGGTTAAGTCGTTATTTAGAGCGTGCGGAAAATATTGCACGTTTTATTGATGTTAATTTAAGATTAATTCTAGATTTAGAATTTGAAAATACTAATAGCCAATGGGCACCAATAGTGATCACCTCTGGCGATGATAAAGATTTTAATGCGAGATATAGTGCTTCAACAGAAGAAAATGTGATTTACTTTTTAACGTTTGATGATGACAATCCTAATTCTATTCATTCTTGCGTGCGTAATGCACGAGAAAATGCGCGTTCTATACGCGATACCATATCTTCAGAAATGTGGGAACAAATCAATCGTTATTATTTGCTTATCGAAAAAAATCGTCGCAAACGTAATGTTGATGATTTGCAATCTTTCTTTTATGAAGTAAAAATGGCGAATCATTTATTTGTTGGTCTTGCCAATACCACTATGTCACACAATGAAGCATGGCATTTTTCGAGGATGGGTAGATTATTAGAACGCGCAGATAAAACGGTTAGAATGATGGATGTGAAATATTTTAACTTATTACCTTCCCATGAAACTGTGAATTCGTCTTATGATATTGTGCAATGGGGCGCGCTATTAAAATCTCTCAGTGCGTTTGAAATGTATCGAAAAAGATATCACACGATTAATTACAACGATATTGCTGATTTTTTAATTTATGACGAGGAATTCCCACGTTCGTTGAGTTATTGTTTTCACAATGCGTATTTATCAGTTAAAAAAATTTGCGAATATACTAAAACTCCTTGTAAAGCGTTAACTGAGGTTAAGCAATTAAACACGTATTTGCATACTACAAATATTGATGAAATCTCAAGAAAAGGATTACATGAATTTATTGACATGATTCAATTTAATATGAATATTGTTGATAATGAAATTTATCACTCTTTTATCGATATTAAGCAAATGGCCTAAAATTAACACTATTTTAATTTTGACGCAGTCAATAATTACAGTGTTTAATAATAGAAATATTTGCTCATCGGATATTAATTTGCTATATAATCGGCGCATTATTAAGATAATGTAATCGGTCTATGTTGGTGTTTAAAACAGGTGCTATTGTTTTAAAATATAATACAAAACGAACTGTTATTTGAGTTATACCTATTTGCAATTAACCTTAGGTTTTTGCATAAATATTAGGCATATACTAGCTAGTTTTATTAGGAATTAAAAAATGAAAATTTTATTTTTGATATCGTTTATTTTATTTTCACAAATGATATTCGCAGAAACCTTTGATTTATCAGCATCAAATGGCAATGTGGTCGGAAATATAATAAATATAAAGGTCAAGAATAAAACCACTTTATATCAACTTGGTAAGGACTATGATATTGGGGTCTTAGAAATGATCGAAGCCAATCCAAAAATTAATCCTTATCATCCTATTTTAGCTGGAACGAACGTTGTGATCCCTAATCAATTTGTTCTCCCTGAAAATAATAAAGGTCAGTTGCAAGGTTTGTTTATTAATCTCGCTGAGTTAAGAATATTTTATTATCCTAAAGATCAGAATGTAGTTAAAACATATCCCATTGCTATTGGTCGGATCGGTTGGAATACCCCATTAACAAATTTTGATCATCCTGCTTATATTACTGAAATTACAAAATATCCCCGCTGGTATCCTCCTGTCTCTTTAAGAAAAATTCAAATTGAAAAAACAGGAAAAGATTTACCCCCATTTGTTTCGCCTGGTGTGTTGAATCCTCTTGGTCTTTATAAATTAAGAACGAGTATTAGTGCGCTTGGCGATTATTTAATTCATGGAACGTCTGATCAAAATTCAGTTGGTTTGAGAGTTTCCTCGGGGTGTATCAGATTATGGTCTGCTGATATTAAAGACTTGTATCAAACCGTTATATTAAATGCAGATAAAACCATTCCTGATGATGAAAATCCTAAGGAACTAAAGCCGATTGTTATGTGGTTACCGAACAAATTATCACCCAAGATATATGTCATAAATTCACCTAATCTTATTGGCATTGAGGGAAATAAAATTTATTTGGCCGCTCATCAACCTTTAAGTGATGATCCCAATAAATTAAATTTATCGCAAGAAATAGATGCTATTAAAGAACAAACAAATAAGTATCAAGGTAATATTAATTGGTCTTTTGTTAAAGAAGTGTTGCAAAAACCGAGTGGTGAACCGGTTGTAATTGGTCAAGTAATAGATAAAAACGCTATATAGTTAAATTGTGCGAATTCAATTTATAAATATATTCAGTTTAAATAGTATCGTTATTTCTTACTTTAATATTCGTAAGAGATAATGCGCTGATTAGAACAGTTGAATTTTCGATATGGTTGATTTCTAATGTATAAATTTTTTATACAAAAAATATAAAACGATAAATTAAAATGTTTTTTTCCCTTATATGGGACTATAAGATAACTTTAAAAGTGAATAGACTCGACTCGATATTTTTTCTTGCATAGCAAATAATATTTAATCTGTTAAATGGTTAAATCAAACTGAGGATATCTAATCTATGTTTAAATTACTTTTTTCTCCAAAAGGCAGAATGAGTCGCAAAGGTATTTGGATAGTTTCTTTAATTAGCCTGTTAGTTTTATTTTTATTAGGTTTAGTTCTTAATGATTTCCCTCAAACCGCGAATAATTTTTTATTTCAAGCTATTGTTACTATAATTTCTTTTACTATATTATGGATTAATTTTGCTGCTTCAGTTAAACGTTGGCATGATAGGAATAAAAGTGGTTTTTATGTATTAATTCAATTGATCCCTATCATCGGAAGTATTTGGGCTTTGATTGAGCTTGGTTTTTTACCAGCGAAAGAGAATAATCGATTTTAAGATAATCTACCTAATATAAATTATCTTTATCTTAATTTATGTAATTGTTCTTATGAAAGAACCATTTTTAATTTTACTTAAATGCGCCACCCGTATAAGTCCAATTTATTTGCCAATGTTGATTTATCATGGGTGTTGCAACAATTGTATCTGAGACATCAATATTTAACAGTTCGTTTTTCTTCGGAATAAGTGTGATTACTCCATTTACGACAGTAATATCATCAACGAGTTCACTGCCGAGTTTAGATTGAGTATTAAATTCAGGTATATGAAATTTGCCTGAGCTACAATCTGTTAACGATTTATGCGCTTGAATACAGGCTGAAACAGATACCCTATAAGTTGCCAAAAAGTGTAACATATCTTCAAATCTTGCTGTTCGTTCTGCTAATTTCTGTTTATCGAGATGATTGGGGGTGCTGATGCGTTTTACAAGATCGGTCAATTTCTCATTGTTAGTAACTGTTAACTGTTTATCATAGGCGCTGTGAATTTTTTGATGTTCATTTAGAGCACGGCCATTGACCGACATATTTTGATCTTTGTAAACAATGTGAGTAACATAATTATTATCTTCTTCAATAATAACTTTTTGTTTCAATAATTGAGAAAGGAATTTATCGGATAAGCGTGCGGCATATTCTAATTTTTGTTTTTCTGTCATGTTTTCTGTATTTTTACTATAACGTGCTTTTCGCTCTACGTTGGTTAAAGCATAACCTGTCATAGAACTTTTGACTAATGGTTGAGGAGCGCTTATTTTAAAATCGATTAAAAGGGCTTTTTGAACTTGGTATATATTAGTAAATGGTTTTTCAGGTTTTTCTATTTTAAGTGAACCGGTGAGTGTAATTTCTCCATCCTCAGGTGTTTTTAAATAAGAGGGAGAAACGATAATTTGGATGTCGTTGCTAGTGAAAACTAAAAATTTTTCTTGTAACTCCATCACAAATTTCATTTGTTTTTCTCGGTCCATTTTATCAACCTGGTCAAACTGGTGAGATTTTTCGATAAACCAATCTAAAATATTTGCATCTATATTATTGATGGCGATATTTAATTTACCTGGCCCATAAGTGTATTGTCCAATTGTTAATTTATCGAGTGTTGTATCAATGGTACTAGACAATAAATTATTATTGATATTATTCGAAGATGTGACAACTAAATTCTTAAATCCAACATTAGGACTTTGTGTAAGGGTTTTAAATTCGATGATATGAATCGTTGAGTCTCCAATTGTAAATTCATGACCTTCATTTGGTTTCAAATTAGAAGTGATAGTAAAATCGAGAATAAAATCAGGTGCTTTAAATTGGAATTTTTTCAAATTCATTTTCATACCCAAACTTGAAAGTCGTTCGAAATTATTTGATAGTTGTGCAAACATATCGACAAATGTTTGCTTTGTCACATTTTTAGCATGAAAAATAGATTTGGTATCTTGTAAAATTGTTTCCCATAATTTTTTGTCCGCGCCAGTAATTTCAAATTCTATGGAAAGTGGGCCTGACTGATAGTCGGGAAATTCAAATAAACCAACATTAAAAGTAAGTGTGATATCTACTTTATCACCATTGGTAACTTGTTTTGTATCTAAATAATATTTGTGAATAGTAAGATTTTTACTTGGGGAAAATTTATCAATCGATAGAGGACCATCACCAAATTTGTAATTTAATAATTTCTCTGGTAATTCCACAAAGGGCTTGGCAAAGCTTGTATTAAAGAATGAAGTAAATAAAAAAAGAAACCCCACACATATCATCGATATTATTTTCATGACTTCCCTCTGATTACTTTGTATATAATATGTTATAACTATAGATCAGTTTATATTTTTCGTGTTTTGTATTTGTATTTAATCAGTTAGCAAGATTATCTAAAATTTAAATTAAAATTAGCGGCTAGCTTATGGATAGTATCTTGATGACGAGAGTGATGACCGCTTATCGTGTAATTATCACTTAGTCCTTGATTTTCATGAAAAATACTCGCAATATACTCATAATCGTTATCTTTAGCTAAAGGATATAAGGGGGCTATCATGGAAGAGACTGGTCAAAAATGTTGTATGTTGCATTACTGTAGTTATGTCATTATTGGATTGATTGTTGGTTTTGTGCTTTACTCTGTGCCCACAAATTCTAAAACAGAAATTTGGTTTGTGGGATTTGTTACTTTAAGTGCGTTATATTTATTATTAGCTTGGGATAAAAAAAACTTTTTCTTTCGTCTTATTACGTCGTTAGTACTAGGCGCTATTTTTTCACTAATGATTACTCAGTTAGAATTTCGATTTAGTTATTTTATTTTTGTGATAATGCTTATATTAGCAATTTATTTTTCAACAGCCTATCATAATTCGGTCCATGAAGATGGAACAGTAAAAATAAATTATTCTACTTTTTTTAAACATGCTTGGAATAATCTTTTTATTATAGCTTCTGCATTCGCATTTTCTGTAATTGTTAACTCAATAATTCTTTATTGGGGACAAATGTTACAATTAATTGATTACAGAGTTGTATCTCAAATGGTTCATTCAAAATGGTATAATACTATTATTACCCCTATCTTTTTTGTAATTGGATTATTGATCGCACAAAAATTTTCGCACTGTTTTTATCAATTGCGTGAAGTAAAAGGCCAACTTGCTAGACCCTTATTAAAATTACTTTCCTTAATCGCGATTACATTATTGATTGCACTTATCTACAGTTTATTTGAAAAATCCTTTTTAGCCGATGCATTTTTAGTTTTTACATTAATTTATGTTTTTATATTAAATCTCGTGGTTCAAGATGTGAGTGAAGAAAAAGTTTTTTGTCATAAAGGACCATTTTATTTAGTGAATGTTGCAGTAATTATTTTGCCTCTTTTTCCATTAATAGCACTTATTCACACTTTGATTAATGTTATGCAAACTCGAATGAGTGTAGATAGATATTATTTAATTATAACATCATTAGTTTTATTACTGATGTCTGCTGGTTATGCTATTTCAGCGCTTAAAAAATCTGATCGATGGTTAGCAAAGTTACCTAGTGTCAACTTAGTCGTTTGTCGTATCTTTTTTATTATTGTTATATTACTGAGCACGCCTTGGTTGAGTCCTGCTAAATTTTCTAGGAGTTCTGAATATTATTACGATGGCTATTCTTTAAATGGCCATTTAATAGAATTTGCTTAGGAAAATAGTGACGAACTTATTTGGTTTCAACACTTGAATTTTGGTGTGGTTTTCGCCTTGCGCCACGACGATTACGATTTGAAGATTTTTTCGGCGTAAAGCTAAACCAATCGTCATTAGTAATAGGGTGAAAATAATCAGCTTCTGCTTTTAATAAATGTGACGTTGTTTCGACAATTGCTGCAATTTCAACACGAACGCCTGCTGCTTTTAAATGAGCAACCAATTCAACGTAATCTGAATCACCAGACATAATGATAATGGTGTCTACTTTACCTGCTAATTGCGTTGCTTTAATTGATAGTGGAATATCAGCACTTTTATGGCAAGGAACCACTGAACCATGATAATGATCATGCAAACGCTCAGCTAATTTTGAAGAAATTTGTTTACCTTCTCTAAAATAAATTAAGCGATTTAACGCACGATTATCAATTAATTTTGGAATCAGCGTATCGAAATTTAACATGGCGTTATTGTCACCACATTGTTCATGGATGCTGCGTTCGATATTGTTTCCATCTACTAAAATTGCGACTGACTGACTAATGATGACACCTTTTGGACTGTATGACATAGTTTAAACTTAAATGTTTCATAATAGCCTAACATACAATGATCTATGATAAAGGTAAATAGCTTCTGAAAATTTAATGACTCAATGACATTGCTAGTTTTGTTTTGTATGATTAGCCAATTTAATCTAGGTAAGTAAGTGATGGTTTTACAACAACATGATCGTGTCGCGCTAGTTTGCACAGGATCAGTTTCCCCCCATGAAGATGATGCTAAAAAAGTAAAAGAATTTTTATGCCACAAATATAATCTAGAAGCTGTATATGATGAACATGTTTATCAATGGCATGAACCGAAAAGCCGGGCAGAAATTTTTTATGATTATTTAGCGCGAGATGATATTGCTATGATTTGGGCATTACGTGGTGGTGAGGGTAGTGCTGATATTTTACCTTTTTTACATCAGCATCATGAAAAAATTGCAATGATGAAACCAAAACACATGATGGGCTTTAGTGATTTCACCGCAATTTTAAATTATTTTGCAAGCTTTTATCAATGGCCCGTGATCCATGGGTTAGGCGCGTTAAGATTAATTGAAGATATTTTAACGCCAGATACGGTGCAAATTACCATGGATTACTTGTTTGGTCAGTGCACTGAAATAAGATTAAATGAACTTATGCCGCTAAATGACTTAGCAAAAAAACCACAACATATCGTCGGTAATTTAGTGGGGGGCAATTTAAGTTTAATCGATATTAGCATAAACGATCTTTGGCAAGTTGATTTCTCTAATCAGATTGTTTTTCTTGAAGATGTCAATGAGCGCGCACATTTTATCATTCGAACACTAAAATATTTTAAACGTATAGGTTTATTTAACGGTGTTAAAGCTTTAGTGCTGGGCGATTTTATTGGTGAAAAAAATATTAGCGTAGAGGAAATTGAGGCAATTGATAAAGTCATTCATTTTTTTTCCACTAATTCAGGATTTCCCGTTTACAAAACGAATTTGTTTGGGCATGGCAAAAATAACTTACCGCTTATTTTTAATAAAGAGGCATCAATTATTGTTGGGGATGAAACAAACTTGATTATTAAAGATTAAAGTGAAAATAATTTTAAGCACTTTTTTTTAATTTAAGGTAACTATTCATCAAATTTAACATAAAACGCAATCAGCGCTATGAAGAAATACTTTTAAACTAACTCTTAGAAAGTACTCGTGAAACGGCCTTGAAATAAGAGTCATCAATTTGTTGACCCTGTTTTTTAGCGATGGTTTGGAGTTTAGTAATATAATCATATTGTATTGGCGGTTCATGGCGATAATGAACTTTATTGACAAGTTTTTTTACGAGAGCCATGATTGGATTTTGTTTTCTATGCACAAATGGAATATCTATGTCTAAGTACTGATATAAGACGTTTAAAGCTTCTCTTTCTGCTTTGGTAAAAATTAATTGTTCATTTAAATCATTATTTTGTTGAATTTCCATTACTTCTACAACTAACAAAATTAACTGGCAAATATTAGTAAAAATATACTATAACAATGCAAACTTAACATAATGTGACAGTCATTTACAGTGTTAATATTGGCAATACTTTTTCGTGTAAATCTTGTGAGGCGGCAGCTATCACAAATGGCCCACTTTCAAGTGTTAAATTATTGCCTTGCCAATCTGTGATTATTCCACCGGCATTTTTTACAATGGGGACGAGTGGCAAGTAATCATGGGGCTTTAATTGTGCTTCAATAATTAAATCAATGTGTCCTTTTGCAAGTAAACCATAAGTATAACAATCACCACCTAAGGCGGTATGTGAAACACTGTCGCTTACTTTTTGCATGACATTTAAAATTTTCATGTCATCTAAATGAGGCATATAAGTCATTAAGGCGTTTTTAAGATGAGATATTTTACGTGTGTGAATTTCTTGATTGTTATAATATGTTTTATCGTGGTAGGCGAACCAAGTTTCTTGTAGAAAAGGTTGATGAATCACGCCTAAAATAGGTTGTTCGTTTTTTAATAATGCTATCAAGGTGCCGAATAATGGCATGCCACAGGTAAAAGGGCGCGTACCATCAATTGGATCGATCACCCAACAATATTCACTAGCATGATGATTATCAAAACCAAATTCTTCACCATAAATATTATGATCTGGATATTGTTGTTGGATTAATTTACGAATAAGTTGCTCACACTCACGATCGGCAATTGTGACGGGTGAGTCATCTTGTTTAAGATCGATAGCAAGTGGTTGACGAAAATAGCGATTAATTAATTCGCCTGTATTAATTAAAACGTCATCTATAAATTGTTTTAATTCTTTTTCATTTAACATTTAATGCGCTCCATTTTTGGATCATATAAAACACCGAGATGAATTTGTGCGGGTACTTTTTGGCATGCGACTTCTAATTGATAATTAGCATCGAGTAAAAATTCTTTGGTAATTTGTTCAGGTTGTCTAATATAACCATACGCAATATTTTTATTGATGGTATAACCAAATCCCGCACTAGTGACCCAGCCGACTAATTGATTATTACGATAAATACTTTCTCTGCCGAGTAATACAATATTGGGATCATCCACAGTAAAAGCGACTAATTTTTTCTTTACGCCATTTTGTTTTTGAGTCAATAATGCTTCTCGGCCACAAAAATCGATTTCTTTATTAAGTTTAACTGCAAAGTTTAAACCTGCTTCGATGGGAGTATGATCCGGTGAAATATCCGCCCCCCATACGCGATAGGCTTTTTCTAATCGACATGATTCAATAGCACGATAACCTGCGTTTTGAATTTGATGTTCTTGTCCTGCTGCCATTATTTTTTCATAAATTTCTTTGACATGTTCTCTCGCAATATGTAATTCATAACCTAATTCACCCACAAATGTGAGTCTTAATGCTTTTAATTTTATTTTGCCAATATTGATTTCTTTAAATGTGGCAAAAGGTAATGCTGAATTAGAAATATCATCATCTGTAACTTTTTGTAAAACAGATCTTGCTTTGGGACCCATGAGCGCCAGTGTGGCAAATTTTTCAGAGACTTCGATAAATTCAATATTAGCATTGGTGGGAATTTGAGATTTTATCCAACACGCATCGTGTGTCGCAAAACCTGTACCGGTGACTATATAATATTCTTCTTCACTAATTCTTGATAAAGTTAAATCACATTCAATGCCGCCTTTTTGATTACACATTTGCGTGTAAATAATGCTACCGGGTGCTTGGCAAACATCATTGGCGGCAATATAGGATAATATTTTTTCGGCATCTTTACCGATAAAGCGAAATTTTGCAAATGAACTTTGATCAAAAAGTGCTACGTGTTTACGAACTGCAAAATGTTCTTTTTTTACAGCGTCAAACCAATTGCCTCTGGCAAAATCATATTGATCAATTGCATTTTCTTTTTTATCAGCAAACCAATTGGGCCTTTCCCAACCGAGCTTTTCACCAAAGCAGGCATTCGCATTTTGTAAAATGGGATACAACGCAGAGGTTCTTTTACCGCGCGCACTTTCATGTTCCTCAAAAGGCCAGGCAATCGAATAATGTTTACCATAAAGTTCTAACGTACGATTTTTTACCCATTGAACATCATTATGATGTAAATGAAAACGTCGACAATCAACAGGCCACAAATCCATTTCTGGATAACCTTGTAAAACCCAAATCGCAAGTGCGCGTCCGGCACCACCTGCGCTGGCAATACCAAAAGCATTAAAGCCACAAGCCATGAAAAAATTATCAAGATTCGGCGCCGGGCCTAAAATAAAATTACCATCAGGCGTAAATGCTTCAAGGCCATTTATTAAATCCACTACGCCGGCATGTTCTAATGCGGGAACGCGATTTATAGCGCTAGTCATTAGTGGTTCAAAGTGATCCCAATTTCCATCAAATAAACGAAAATTAAATTCTTCAGGAACCGTAGGGTTTTCAAAGGGAATGGGATTTTTTTCATACCCCCCCATCACCAAGCCGCCGACTTCTTCTTTAAAATAAGTTAAATTATCAGGGTCACGTAAAGTTGGAAGCGTGGATTCCACTCCTTTAATTTTATCAGTGATTAAGTATTGATGTTTTACTGGAACAATTGGTGTGATTACATCAGCTAATTGGCCAATTTTATTAGCCCAAATTCCTGCGCAATTAATAATAGTCTCACATTGGATATTACCTAGCGTGGTTTTTACTTCGGTAATACGATTGTGTTTTTTTATTAATTCTAAAACTTGGCAGTGTTCAATAAATTTGACACCCTGTAATTTTGCCCCTTTACTTAATGATTGTGTTAAATCAGAAGGATTGGCTTGGCCATCAGTTGGTAAAAAAGCACTGGCAATAATATCTTTGTTATCTAAAAGTGGCCAAAGATTTTTTGTTTCTTCAGGCGTTAAAATTTCCATTTCTAAACCAAAACTGTGTGCTGTTGTTGCTTGTCGTTTTAATTCAATTAAACGATCTTTATTGCAGGCGAGTCTTAAGCCACCATTTTTTTTCCATCCAGTTGCAATACCAGTTTCTTTTTCGAGCGATTCGTATAATTCGACGCTTTGTTTTAATAGTTGTGTGATGTTCGCTGAACTGCGTAGTTGACCAACTAGGCCTGCTGCATGGAAAGTAGAACCACTGGTTAATTGATGTCTTTCTAATACGACAATATCTTTTGCGCCAAATTTCGCTAAATGATAGGCAACAGAACAACCTATAATACCACCACCTATAATAAGATAAGTGCAACTGCTGGGGATGGACTCTGCCATGTTAGATTCCTTTTAATAATTACTATTTTGGAACTATTCAGCATAAATGCTGAATAGTTCCCCTGATAATACTGCCTACCCTGGCAAAGCCAGGCTAACGGCACTTAAGGGGATAATCGCGATTCTCCCCTTAAGAATCCCCATCGCGTAAGGAAAGTCTGTTCTTTTCAGCGTTTCTACGTTTTTGCTTAAATTTGGTGAATAGTTACACTATTTTTATAATGATTTGAAATACTGAAAAATCTCTTGGCATCTTACCCAATTAATATTACTGTAATTCACATAATCAAATTCTAATTTGGAATGCACTTCACTGACTAAACTCCATAAAGTTTCACGAAGCGCACTAGCACATTTCATTGCGCTATAACGACGCCATAAAACATCGGATGGTTCTTGGTCAAAATAATAACTTAACATCCATTTTTCTTGTTCGTTTGTTAATTGATTATTTGCAGCAAGGCTGGCTAAATCAAAAAGTGCACTGTTAAATCCAGCAAACTCCCAATCGATTAACCATAATTTTTCACCATCATCTATAAAGTTTGCGGCTAAAATATCATTGTGTCCGAAAATTACATTTATTTTATCGACAGCTAATTCTAATTCATAATTCATGTGAATCATTTGTGGAAACTCATGAGCGAGTCGACACGTTTCTTTTTTTAATGCGTGAATATAATCGCGATTAACATGAAATACCCAAAACATTAAACAGGGTCCAACAATATGATGTGGCAAATTTGTGTGCGCGTGTTTTAATAAATCAAGCACGCGAGTTAGCACATCATCTTGGCGTAATTTCTCTTCCGTCAGCGTTTCACCGTGAATATATTCTGAGACTAAAATGCCAGGTTCTTGATAAATAATATCTGGTGTAATACCTAAACTATGAGCCGCTCTTGCCGCACGTAATTCATTAAAGCGCATTACGCCATGTAGTAATACATCTTCACCCGCTCGCACAAAATACGATTTTCCATTATCGTCTACGCGAAAATTGATATTCGATATCCCACCGGTTAATGGCTCGGGTTCAATATTACCACTCCAGCAAGGTAGCGATTGGATGCATTGAATAATATTACTATCCATAATAATTAATCCTAATTTTACGGGTAAATTATTGTAAATTGATCTGTGGAATGATACAAAGTTAAATTTATTATGTAGTCATGCTGTATGCCAAAAATCACTGTTTTTTTCTAAGTCACCCCGAATTTTGTCGACAAAAAATAAATGTACAACGTTAAATTAATGCTGAAGTGAGTTTATTGGGTTTGTGATCATTTCAGATAGTCATTTAAGTAAGCAGTGAGTTTTTGGCTCATCTCAAATTGATTAAACCGATGTTGATCAACTTGATGAACAGATTGAATGAGTTTTAATGAATTGGTGATAAATACTTCATCGGCATTCAGCAAAAAATCGAGATCAAATGATTTTTCATTTAATTTGAGTTGTTGTTGTTTTGCGATATCGATGATTAATTTTCTAGTTATGCCAGGTAAGACACCATCTGATATAGATGGAGTGAAGATATGATTATCTTTAACAACAAAAATATTCGCAATTGATGTGCAAGCGACATGGTTTAACAAATTCAAAAATAAACAGTCAGAATATTGTGGTGCTGCTTGTCTTGCCAAAATATTATCTAAATAACTGAGAGCTTTAATATTGGCTAATGGTGACGTGTGATTGCGTTTAATTTTTGCGATGCTAAGCGAATAATTGGGATTTAGTTCTGGTGTATATAATTGATTAGTGATTAAAAGTGTTGGGTTAGAATTGTTGACGATTAATCCTCTTGTTGCTTGACCTCTTGTTAATGTGAGACGAAACAGACTGTCTTCACTTGTGCGATCATTTTTTAACAATAAATTTTCACAGATTGTAACGAGTTCATCAAAATTTAAATTGAATGGGATTTGAATGATGTTTGCGCTTTGAGATAAACGTTGCCAATGTAATTTTAAAAATTTTGCTTGACCTTTAAAAACTCTAATCGTCTCAAAAATACCATCCCCCAGCAATAAGCCACGATCTTGAATAGAAACATGCGCTTCATTACTTGGCAGATAATTATGATTTAAAAATATGATATTATCCATTGTATTGCGTTGAGTTAATTTAAATAGTCCTCTTCAGCACATAGTATCACATTGCACTAGGGATGAGTTTTTCTGCAGAGAAATAAATCGCTGGAACATTCAATTCTTTCGCCCAAGCTTCATTGCCCAAATTAAAGTGCCACCATTCACTTTCGAGTGCGGTAAATCCTTGCAATATCATAAGATGATGTAATATTCGACGATTATGTCGAATTTTATGCCAACGTTCTTCTGTAATCTGAAAATTTGGGTTATAGGGTTTTTCAAAAAACGTGGCATAGGATCGTTCATGCATTTCATCAAATTCACTACCAAAATCCCAAAGTTGATTTGTTTTTATATCATAAATAGCGAGATCAACTGTACCACCGGTATTGTGTGGCGGGGTGATGTCATTAGGGTCAGGTAAAAAGACAAATTGTCGGGTGAAATTAAATAATTCTTTTTCACTAAACTTCGGGTGAGTTAATTTCGCTTTTTCATAAAATTCTTCAAACAATGATTGTTGTGTAAGAAGCGAACGAAACACATCAAAAATAATTACGCCAGCATTGGGTGCTAATTGTTTTGCGATGTTATTCAAGCGTTTTATTATAGCATTTCTAGCATATATTTTTTCACGTGTGCCGGGCAAACCCTGTTGATAATAACTATTAGCAATTTTAATATTGCGGCTTTCCTCAATAAAATTAAGTTGAGACTCTTCATTTAAGCTATTGATTAATTCAGGGTTAGGGGAAGAATAATCAAGTGTAATCGCTTTGTTACTTAATTGTAATAGCGTCATAAAATTTATTCCTATATAATTTACGCTTTTTTAGGATTCAATTATTTACTGGATTTAAGATACTAACATGAAAAAAAGTTTGAAAACAATTATAAACAGCTTAGCATTTCTTTTATTAATCTATCATCTCAACGTATTTGGCGCACCTTCACAACAATCTCTTATTGTTGAACCTAACATGGGACGAGCACCAATTGTTAATGCAATTTCGCGAGCAAAACATTCTATAAAATTAGTCATGTATATTTTTTCTGATAATAAAATCGCAAATGCATTAATCAAAGCTCATCAACGGGGTGTCAAGGTGACGGTATTAATTCAACGTCATCCTTATAAACAACATCGAATTAACAATAAAGTGATTAAAAAATTAAAAGATGCTGGGATAAAAGTGATTTGGTCGAATCCTAAATTTGTTAATACACATCAAAAAACATTAATTATTGATAATAAAAATGCCATCATCATGACGTTTAATTTTTCACCGCGTAGTTTTTCTGTCACCCGAAATTTTGGTTATGAGATTTTTAAACCAAAAGTTATCACACAAATTCAACAAGTGTTTAACGCCGATAGTGAAAGATACGTTCCAGAAATTAATCCTAGTCAATTAGTATGGAGCCCGGTGGGCACAAGAAAACATTTAATGAACTTAGTAGATCATGCTAAACATAGTATCGCTATTTATGCGCTAGAAGTAAAAGAATATACTTTTTTTTCGCATATTAAACGGGCAAGAGAACGCGGTGTTAAGGTTCGAATTTTGATGCCTGTTGATTTCGTCAAAAATTATAAGAAAACGATTCACTTTTTACAAAAGATAGGCGTGGATGTTCGTTATCCTTTCCACTATTTTATTCATGCAAAAATGATTTTGGTCGATGCTGGATATCACGATCAACAAGCTTATATAGGTTCGGCAAATTTAACAGAAACTTCCTTTGATAAAAATCGGGAATTAGGTTTAATTATTAAAAAACCTGCGGCAATCAAAAAATTAGCACAAATATTTAGTCATGATTGGATGTTGTCTTCTAAAAATATGCGAATGCCTAAAAGCAAATTAAATTATTTGAAAAGTCATTACTCGAACTTTGGTTGATTCGTGATGCTCAATAAATAATTATTTTATAATTTATCAAAAGGTCTCACATGAACCTTTGTGCCCATATCTAAGAACTTTTGGCTAAGCCACGCTGCATCTTCGCGATAAGTTCTGACACAACCATGACTATCTGGTCTGCCGGGTAATTTTCCTGCGTGTATCGCAAAACCACCATGAAAAAATGAACAGTAAGGCATCGGCGCACCGCCATTTGGCCTTGGAAACTTACCTGATTTACAGCCTGCACCACCTTTTCGGTAGATGGCGAATTTTCCTGTAATGGTATGACAACTCGAAGCTACATCTGCGCACCAACTTTTTCCTGGTGCAATAGGTCCCCACTTAATTAATATGCCATCTGGTCCATAAGCTCCCCAGGCAAGATGATCTAAATCAACCATTAAAAGTTTTTCCATTGGTGCAGGCATGCGTTTGGGGAAAGGGGACAAATCTGTAAGTGTTACTTTATGAATATTTTTCGGGACGGCGATGGTTCCCCAAAGTCCCACATTAACTCTATTCACACGTTTCAATAAATTATGGATGCGTTCATTATTTCGTAATTCACGCCAACCTTTACCACCCACCTGAAGGCATTTATATTTTGGGTCCTCTTTACAGAGTTTCGCGCCATAAGGTGATGCTAATGCAAATTTAATTGGCATAATACACAGTGCGCCCAGTATGATCATGACTAAGCTTTTCATATTCCCACTCCGACTACTCTTACATTTTCAAATATTTTTCGCTTTATAAAAATATAGACGCTCTGCATTGGATCGCCAATTTAAGGGTGTGTTAATGATAGAACAAGATATAATAATGCTTATTATGTACTCACGATGGATTGTATTCTACTTAATAAAAATCGCATCAGGTGGCTTCTTGGTTAAATCCTCCGATATAGTGATCAAGATTTTTCATTAAAATCCAATAAATGATGCTGGCGACAATAACACCGGCAAACCAACCAAAATCAAATAATTTATCCAACCATATTGGTATGCTGCCTTTTTGTAACCAACCGTTATCCATAATAAAGCCAGGTAGGTTAACAACAAAACCCAGAATAAATGCAATTAACGCAAGCCAATTAATTCCTTTACCGTACCAATAGCAACTATGTTTTGCATAGAGTGATGAAGGATATAATTTTTGTTGACGGAAATAATAATAATCAACCAACATAATCCCTAATATTGGACCGAGTATTGCAGAGCTGGAGTTTAACCAAGTAAATAAAAATAAATGGGGATTGGCTAATAATTTCCAGGGTAAAACTAACATGGCAATGATTGCGAGGACTATGGCACCGCCTTGAAAATTAAGTGTTCGAGGAAAAATATTTGTAAAACAATAAGCACCTGCAACACCATTTGCACTGATATTACTAAATAAAGTCGCAAAGACAATTGCGAGCATAGTGATTGTATATAAAATGGGTGAATGCATTGAAGGATCAATTAACAATGGATTCCAGACGATTTCTTCATAATGCATGGATAAGGCATTGGATATGACTAACCCTAAAAAAGCAACAACACACAATGCTAGTGGTAAACCAATTATTTGCCCAAGCCGGTAAGCCGTTTTAGATTTTGCAAAACGTGAAAAATCTGAAATATTTAGGCAAATAGGAGTAAAAAAGCCTAGATTCAAACTAATACTCGTAAAAAATAAAAATTTAAAATTCATGTCACCGGTGTAATGAACAAATTCATAATGTAATTTAGTTAAGCTCCCTTTGACGACGATGCTCCAATAAAATAACACAATAATAATAATGACTAATATCCATGCTATATGAAAAAATAAGCGACGTAATTTTTCCATACCTTTGGCAAGAAAAAAGAGATTGATAAACCAAAATAAAACCACACAACAATCAATACCAATCGATTTATATTTTTGAAGGAGCTCATGATATTGCATGTGACTCAGATGAGGTAACCAGACAGCAATAATATTCCATAATGCGTAACCGCCTAACCAAATTTGAATACCAAACCAAATTGCCGCGATCATTCCTCTTGCGGCAGATGGGATTAATGATCCACGAATACCAAAACTCACTCTCGAGTGTGCGGCAAATCCAATACCATAGGCATAACCGACTTCGCTATTTAATAATAATGGAATGAGTAAAATAACATTGGCAATAAAAATAACGAGAAGCGATTGCCACCAGGCAAAACCATCTTGAACAAGGCCACTGGCCAATAATATGGTCGGTACAGAACATGCAATAACTAACCATATCGCGATGTAATCAATAGTAGACCAATTACGCCATTCTTTTCTAACCGTACTTAAATCGTCATTGTGGTAGAGCATAAAATCCAAATTGTCAAAAAAACATTTTCTAATCATAACTGAATTAATGTCTATACTAAATAATAAGAATGCAAGTTCCCGAAGAGAAAAAAGTCAATAATGGGATCATGGATGAGGGTAACAACATGGCTGAGAAAGTCGCACGATTTAATGTTAATTTAAATCATCATGAGCTATTAACGGCAAAAGCGTTAGCAAGTTACGAGCAAAATCGAGAATTAGATTCTCCTTCTCGTCTCTCTATATTAACCGAAGTAAAACCATTGGAAATTAATTTATTTGGTCATACTTTTCCAACAGTGATGCATGCCGAATTAGATAAGTTAATCGAAGAACAACCTGGGAAAGTAACGCGGCTAGATGAAATTAGAGAAATGAGAATTTCTGATTGTGAAAAATATCTCTCGAGACAGCAACACTTACTAAAGCAAGCAGAACAAGCATTACTCGAGTATCAGGTTGAATTGCTCGAACAAAACAATAAAAAAAATACGCATCTAAAGAACAGTGAAAGATTATTCAATGAGTTGATTGACTATCGCGTAGAAAATGAAATTAACTTTATTAAACTTTTTTGGTTACAACAATATTGTGGAAATAGGCAAAAATTAAAAGAATTATTTAGGAACTTTAATCTTGATAATACTTTTAAACAATCGTTGAAGAAGATATTACAACAACATTTTTTCAATTTACGGTTAAATCGTGTTAATCCAGTTAATGATGTGTTAAGTTTTGGCCGAATATTATTAAGTGATAGTGAAGCAAATTACGTACGATTAATAAATCAATTTAAAAATACACAACAAAAATTAGAGGATGCTTTTTATTGCATTGACCGTGATATAACAAATCAAGCAAGTTGGCAACTCGATATTATAAAACGTGATTTAGAAGAGCAAGAACAATATCTAATAAAGTTAAACAAAAAACTTGGTCATTTAGAGTTAACTTTACCTTTGGATTTTTACGATGATGAACCTGAGTTTGAACAAGGTGAATTAGCTTTAAGATTAACATTACTTAATAAAAAAATTAAAGAATTGGAAGAAAAAACGATTCGAGCGCAACAAGAAATTATTAATGCTTATTCTAAGCTTGTTTGTTTGGGGGATCAATACCAAAACCCAATCCCTAGGGTTGATGATAATTTGCTTAGCCAAGAAATAAATTTATCGCATCTTTATGAAATTTTTTATTCCATTTTTCGATTAATGGATGTCGAAAGAAAAGGTTTAAAAGAGTTTAAAGAGTTTAACCATAAAATTAACAAGCAAATAGAACAAAGAATTTTATTATTATCGGAAACAACGAGAATCTTTAAAAATAAAATGTTACAGCAA
>CAYGUK010000042.1:0-31661 GCA_964352985.1 uncultured Legionellales bacterium | reverse complement strand
TTCCACGGCGCGCAGCGGACTTCCACCACCTAGAATTACGCCATGCCTGGCGCACCGGCACTTAAGGGGAGAATCGCGATTCACCCTTAAGAATCCCCATCGCGTAAGGAAAGTCTGTTCTTTTCAGCGTTTCTACGTTTTAGCTTAAATTTGGTGAATAGTTACTAACTTTTTTTACTTAATTAGCTTAGGCGGTAAAATCAAACCAGAATCATTTTCTCTATATTCATATGGTGGTTGTTCATCTTGTAAATTCACTGAATGGTTTATCTTAGTTTCTAATTCTGTCAAGCTTTGACGATTCTGATGTGTTTTACTATCTGAGTTTAAAGTTATTAAGTTATTTAAAAATGTTATTGTAGATTCATTACCAAATTCTGTGGCATATTCAATTAAGTTATATGATTTTTTATTAAACTTGAAATAAGTTTTAATTATTAAATTTTTCGTTTCTATAAAATTTTTACCGAGACAATTGTTTAAGAGTAAATTTAATATATCCAGATTACCACTTTCAATCGCAGAAAATAGTAATGGTTTACGATTATTGTTTGTAGGCATGACTAATGCTTTTTTGAATTTCTGATCTAAGGTATTTATTAGCATTTCAACAGTCCTAAACTGACTGCCTTCGATGAGATGATTTATCAACGGAATATCGGTAAATTCCGTTGATAATAACATTTTCAATTTAGCATGAGGTAATATAATCAGACTCTCAATTAGTAATTTCAAACAGGGTAAAAAAGAATCTTTATTAAAATTATTATAACTTAAAACAAAAATAAGATAGGATTCTACTTGTTTAGCATCAAAAAACATTTTTAATTCAGACAAATAATAACTCATCATAAATATATTATTTTTATAGACTACGAGCTGCAGTGTATTTATTATATTATTTTTCAACATTTCTTTTACATCATTATATAAGTCACGTTCCTTTAGAAGTTTAATCAAATGGCGATACCCCGCCATTGCATTTTCAGAATTAGCGTAAATTATTAAATGATATATATTATTAACTAGTACTCTACTTCTATTAAATAGATTTACATTTCCGACTAAGCCATTATCAACTTCAGCATAAGCTTTTTTAGATACTAATGATTTAATTACATCATCGCTTAATCTATCCAAACAATATGTAAGAACTTGTATATCAAGATTCCAAAAGCTTAATATATTAACCGCACACCAGCCTTGTTCATCAGGGCTAATAAGAAGTTCTTCAATATCAGCGTTTGAAAACAACCGTATTAAAAACAATTTTTCATTTTTATTTTTTTCCGAAAAATCTTTGAGCGTAGTTATAAAGGAATTTACATTTGATTTGAATTGTCTAACCATTACTTCTCGAATTTTAGAATCTTGAAAAACTTGTAATATAGTATTAAGTATATTCAAGTTGTCTATATCACCTATATATACAGGAAGTTCTAATAAAAAGTAATACTCATTATTTTGATTAGTTTCTAATATACTTTCTTTTGCAAAGTTTGGATACCTTGATTCAAGAAACTTATATATATCCGCTTGATTCCAAAGAACTGATACAATAACAATATTTAAATCATCACATTTAACATACTTAAATACATATTGAATTTTATTTTCTGGTATTAATTTGAAAAGGTATTCGAAAATTTCCAAATTACCTACATTTATAGCTTTAAATAATAAAGAATTTTCCTCATCCAATATTAAGCCCAATCGTTCTTCTTCAGATAATTTTTCAAAATATTTCTTGAACAATGGAAAATATTTTTCATTTAACAAAGTAGAAAAAAATGATTCTCCGGAATCCTTGGAAAACGCACTCATCATATTTAAACTCATCTCTTTTAAGATTAAATCAATTATCACTTCATTCGCGAAATAAGCAGCCACCCTCAAACATATTAACAATTCTTCCATGCAAATCAATTCATCTTCAAAATCAAGCGGCTTATTGATCCCAAGCTCTTTTCCAGCATCGTTTGCAGCATTTATTAGTAGCAAAACGTTCTCTTTTATTTTATTCACAATTTGACTGATAATCTCAATAATAATGTTTTGATTAATGTTTTTTTCGACAGCATATTCTAATATTGTTAAATTTGATTCTTTTATTAACTTATTCTTCAATAATAATTCAATTCGCTCATCCACTGATAATTTTTTCAATGTATCTATTATTAAAAGCTCATCTTGACAATCAATCATCCCGATTGTTAAGGCTCTATCTATATTTTCAATTTCAATTGGTATAATGCGGAATAGTTTTTGTGTTTCTTTTTTTCCACAATGGCTTAATATATAACTGAATATAGACACATTACCTTTGAGACTGATCGGTGTAAATATAAACTTATACCATTCACCTTTGAGCTTGTTGGCAATGGCTTGTAATAGTTCTAGATTTATTTGACCAGGCTCCTCGAATACTAATTCAGGTAACAAAGAATGAATGCTGATCGCTTCTCTTTTTGAAGGATCTATCAATATCCACGATTTAATTATTTCATTAGAAATTTTTTCATCGTATAAAATCTCATAAAAGTATTTGCGATGTAACTGATAAATTATCTTTATAATACACGGCTCTAATTTATTATCTCTTCTTAAACTTTTTATGAATAGTTCATCATCATTAAGAAATTCTTTCAAGCACAAGAAAACATCCAACGTCGATAAATTTGCAGCCAAAAACAATGCCAACTGCATTTCTTCAGATTCTTTGGAAGACAAAAAAAGGTGATTCAGCTTGAAAAAATTCAGAAAAAACCTCACATCTTCCACATTGCCTAAATTAATTAAAAGATGAAATATATTTCTACCATTAATATTTTTGTTCGCAAAGCTTCTTTCAATTTCTTCTCCAATTTTTTTTCTTTTTTCATCATTCAATTCGAGTGAGTTATATTTCTTAACAAAGATGCTTAATAATTCTACAGCCAATAAACGAAAGTTAGCATGACGACTTTGCAACAAACCTATAAAATTGTCTTTATTCAAATTCGAATTAAACATAGTGAAGATGACTTGATACTGTTCATCTAGATGCAGCGATGGAAAAACTTGCCTAAATGCAAGTGCGATATTATTTTTATCACTACACCCAAAAACATTATCAATAGCATTTAACATGTCAACACAAAAAGAAATTTTATTAAAATTAAATTGCAATATGTTATTTATTGTAAGATAGTCGAGAAAATGGAATAACTTAGAAATAATATTGCCATGGCAATATTTTAATACTATTCCAATAATATACTCAATTCTAAGATTCAAGTTAGAATTTATAACATCCTCCGATGCGAAAAAGGTTTGATCAATTGAAACCAACTCAACTTTTTGTTTGTCATTTGGCTCAATTTGATCTTGTTCGACGATTTTTTCCAATAATAAAATTTGCTGACCAATTACCCGGGTGATAAAGATGTCATAGTTTGACGATTCAGCACTAATTAACTTACTTATAATATTACTACCGAGTTTATTTTTTATATCAAGATATGCTCCAACATAATCAAGCTGTGGTGCTGAACTAAATTTTGCTTTAAATGCTATCTCCGCCCATTTTTCTCTTTTTTTAATATTCTTATTTTCAATAAAATAATATATTTCATATGGCCTTAAAAACTCAAAAATATTTTTCTCGATGACACTTGTTGGCAGATTGAGAAATATTTCCAAATCGACAAACTGATTATTTTTTTTTGGCTCAAGGGTTGAATCTTCCTGCTGTCTTTTTACTTCAGATTCCTGTAATTCAGACCCTTTAATCTTCTTTATTTTTGGCATTTGATAATTATTTAAGGCAATAGCTTAATGTGAAATTAAAGTACATTTTCACATTTGAAAACCTCGATAAAAACCACAAATCCCAAGATGTATTACAGGGTAGTTGACTAATTTGATTGCTTCAAATTTTATAACAAATCATAGCTTTGACAGACTAATTCTCGGTACACGCTGAGTAAGCTTAGAAACTAACTCATAAGAAATTGTATTTGCATGTTCTGCAATAACTTCTACGGGTAATTTTTCACCCCATAAAATTACCTCATCACCAATTTGAGGATCTGCTATATTTGATAAATCAATTGTTATCATATCCATGGAAACATTTCCAACAAGCGGCACGATTTGATTTTTAATTAACACGGGTGTGCCATTTTTTGCATGACGGGGATAGCCATCCCCATAACCAATTGCGACAACACCTATTTTATGCGGTGTGCTACATTGATAACGGCCACCATAACCAATAGCCTCCCCTGCTTTTAAGTCATGGATGGCAATGAGCTCAGATGATAAAGTCATTACTGGCTTTAAATTATGATCACTGTTTGTTTTATCAGCAAAAGGACTAATCCCATAAAGCATTAAACCAGGTCGCACAAAGTCAAAATGTGTTTGAGGACTTCCTATAATGGCAGCGGAGTTGGCCATGCTTTTTCGATAATTCATTGCTGAAGTCAATTCTACAAAAGAATGAATTTGTTGTTTGAATAATAATTTTTGAGGATTATCGGCATCCGCAAAATGTGTGATAAGTGTAATAGAATTAATAATAGGTGATTGCAATTGTTGTAACACGGATGGTACGTCACTGATTGAAAAGCCTAAACGATTCATACCAGTATTAATTTTTAGCCAAACATCATAGGGACCAAATTGAGGATTTTGTAATAATGCGCTGACTTGCCATTGTTCGTGTAAAACCATTTGCAATTTATGTTTTTGAATGAATGACAATTCACTTTTATTGTATATTCCTTCCATTAAAATGATAGGTTGTTTTATTTCATGATTAATTAATATTTCCGCTTCATCAATACACGCTACACCTAACAAGTCTGCGTTTGATAAATGTTTTGCAATTGTGACTAACCCATGACCATAAGCATTAGCTTTTACCATGGCAACAATATTGCTTTGTGGTGCGAATTTTTTAACTTGTTTGAAATTATGTTGTAACGCCAGCAAATCTATTTTAGCTTGCGTTGGCCTCATAAGAATGCCTCATCATCATCGATAAAATTATCAAATCGTGTATATTCGCCGAAAAAACTTAACCTAACTTTACCAATAGGACCATTACGTTGTTTTGCGATAATAATTTCAGCCGTGCCTTTATCGGGGCTATCTTCATTATAAACTTCATCCCGATAGATAAAGCAGATTAAATCCGCATCTTGCTCAATTGCACCAGATTCACGTAAATCAGACATGATGGGTCTTCTATCATGACGTTGCTCTAAACTTCGATTTAACTGAGATGCCGCGACTAATGGTACTTTTAATTCTTTTGCTAAAGCTTTTAATGAACGTGAAATTTCAGAAATTTCACCCGTGCGGTTTTCGGCAAAGCCTGGAATTTTCATTAACTGTAAATAATCAACAACAATTAATCCTAATTGTCCTTGTTCGCGCGCGACTCTTCTTGCTCTTGCTCGCATTTCTTGAGGTGATAACCCTGGTGTGTCGTCAATAAATAATGGTGCTTCGTTTAGCATCGACACAGCGGATGTTAATCTTGGCCAATCTTCATCTGATAATTTTCCGGTTCGCAAATTGTGCTGGTTTATCCGGCCTAACGATGACATCATTCTCATTGCGATAGCTTCGGCTGGCATTTCTAAACTAAAAATGAGAACCGGTTTTTTGAATTTGATAATGGCTTGCTCTGCCATGTTTACGGCAAGAATGGTTTTACCCATTGAAGGACGACCGGCAACTATCACCAAGTCTGATGTTTGCAAACCTGAAGTCATGTCATCAAAATCTTTAAATCCCGTGGCTAAACCGGTGATCGGATCAGTTGAATGACTTAATTGATCAATTCGTTCCATCGAGGATTTTAAAATCGATTTAATATCTTGAGGACCTGAACCACGACTGCCTTGCTCAGCAATTTGAAAAATGACTCTTTCTGCATTATCCAAAATTTCTGCGCTATCTTTTCCAGTTGCGCCATATGAGGCTTCAGAAATTTGATTAGCAGCACTAATTAATTGCCTTAATATAGAACGCTCTCTAACAATATTTGCGTAGGCAGCAACATTTGCCGCGCTCGGTGTATTTCTGGCTAATTCAAATAAGTAAACTTCTCCACCAGCATTATCTAATTGATTTTTAATTTTTAACGCTTCAGTCACCGTCAACACATCAAGCGGTTGTTCCCGATAAATCAAATCTGCCATGGTTTGAAATATATGACGATGATCAGCACGGTAAAAATCTTGTTCACTGATGATCTCAACAACTTTATCCCAAGCTTGATTATCGATGAGTAAACCGCCTAAAACAGATTGTTCAGCTTCAATCGAATGTGGTGGCAATTTATAAAGATCTGATTGTTTGTTTGCCGATGGGACAAATTGATCCATAACTTCCCCTCTCAACAAATTTTCAATTAAACTTTATCTTCTGCTTCCACCGTGACTTTAATTGTTATCGTAACATCACTGTGTAAATTAACATCGATATCATATTCACCGACTTCACGAATAACACCAGTTGGTAAATTAATTTCACTTTTTTCAATTTCAAGAACACCTTGACTGATTGCATGGGCGATTTCAGCTGTGCCAACAGAACCATAAAGCTTACCTTCATCAGCCGCACGAGCTGTGATAACAATATTAAGATCAGCTAATTTTTCAGCTTTTTCTTTTGCAAGAGTCAAAGATTCAGCGGCTTTTTGTTCTAATTCAGCACGACGTTCTTCAAACACGTGTAGATTTTCACCGGTAGCAGGTATTGCTTTACCTTGTGGTATAAGAAAATTTCTGCCATAACCAGGACGAACATTAACTTTATCGCCAAGATTGCCAAGATTACGGATTCTATCAAGTAATATTACTTCCATTATTCACCTCTAACATTTATTTGCAGCTGCTTACGAATATTAAAACAACTGTCCAAGACAGCCAGCATGATTAGTAACACAGCAACATAGGGAAAAAAGACAATTAATAATAAATATAAAACGATTAACATCAATGGCATTTTTCTAGATTTAGCAATATTATGCATTAAACAAACACCCACAATAAAAAATGGCAACAATAAGACCGGTAATATATCTAACGCAACGTTAAGTTGTAGTGCAATTGCTATAAAGCAAACTACTAATGAAAACACCGCTATATTATTCAATCTTAATTGCATTATTTCTTCACGTAAGCCATTGGGATGATAAAGCAACGCTTGAAAATATCTTGCTAATAACACTTGTAAAAATGCACTAAAAAGAATTTTAGTAAGTAATATTCCAGTTGCAAGCATCGATAGTGATTTAACTACGTCTGGTGTAACCTGAGAAAATAAATGTCCGAATTGGTGTTGTAATTGTTCAATATAAACCGTTAATTCACTTTGCCACCAAACAGCAATATTTGGATAAAACAAATGAACTAAAATAATGAAGACCACACCAATTGCGGCAAGTATTTGCAGCGTATTTGCCCAGGAAACAGTTGCCCGTAACATGAGAGCAAAACTCCAAACGAAGATAATACTAATAACGATATCAATTAAGTAAACAAAATTAGATGTTAATCCAAACATAATGATATCAGGTAAAGCACATGCAACTAAAATTGTTAAGCCTTGACGCGCACCACGTCTTAAAGTTACTAAAGCTAATAAAACTTCAGCAAGCCAAGCAAGTGGTCCGATGAAACTAAGAATAAATGCAATCAAGATGGCTGTTTTGCTATCTTGCATAACATATTCAAGTGGCTTACGTATTTGCATTGATATTAAACCGTTTGTGATTTATTTATGTTGATCACAGTATGGTAACAACGCAAGATAACGTGATAATTTAATAGCACGAGATAACATACGTTGATAACAAGCTCTTGTTCCAGTAATACGTGATGGCACAATTTTACCGGTTTCTGTAATGTAATTTTTAAGTGTATTAATATCTTTGTAATCGATTGAATCAACATCATCGACAGTAAAGCGACACACTTTTTTACGACGGTAGTAACTAGACATAATATTCGACTCCTATAAACTATTCTTCATTTGCCACTTCAGCGATATCTTCATCTTGATCTCTAGAATAATCGTTATCTCTATGCTTTGATGGCTTTTCATCTTTTTCTTTGATTAAAGGTGAAGGCTCAGTGATTGCATGATCACGATTTAAAATTAAATGACGGATAATCGCATCGTTAAAACGAAATGATTCTTTCAACTCATTGAGTGTTGCAATATCACATTCAATATTTAATAAAGCGTAGTGCGCTTTGTGTAATTTATTGATGGGATAAGCTAATTGACGACGGCCCCAATCTTCACTGCGATGAATTAAGCCATTGTTTCCTTTGATGAGTTTTTGATAACGATCGATAGTTGCGGGAACTTGTTCGCTTTGATCAGGATGAACCATGATCACAATTTCATAGTGTCGCATATGCGCTCCTTATGGTTATTTGCCTGCAATAAAATAAATCGCGAGGCAAGGAGGTTAATGTAAAAAGCGGGGTATTTTATATTATTCAGACAGCATACGCAAGATAACACATGTTTTTAATCTCAGTTAAATCCGTTTGAGTTACTCGCCTTTAAGTGTCATTCAGGTTTATAATCACCATTTCCACGATGGATTTGGGCATACTTCGTTGAATCCGATAGAGTTTTTAATTAAATTTGGCAGAGAGATATTATACGGTATTATGGTAATAATCATAATCGCAATGATTTTTCTCGGTCATCACTTCCTAACGCGAAAACAAGGTCGTCTTATTGTACTCGAAGGACAAGGTGTTTGTACTGTCGGTGCTGGCACAATTCAATATATACTCAACGGCAAAGAAGGTGCGGTAGATGTAAAAGGAAATGGCGTATATCATTTACCGCTCCCTTTAAGAAATATAGTGATAAAAGTTTTGTTAAGCCAACCGGCGCAATGTCCTCCGGATAAAGATTGCATGGATGCACCAGTCATTTATCATCCAAAATGTAAATCCATTAAGTTAGGTCCACAATTAAAAACTTATTTAACCTTTATTCATCCCAATAAACTCACTAAGCAATGTGTTTGCATGCAAACACTTGGGCCACCAACCTATCGTTAATGATAAAATTCCAAAAAGCAATTTCTGAAGAACAAATATAAATTTTACTGTAACAAGACTCTAAAAGTAAGAATATAAAATTTTTAACAAAATTTAAATAACGTAATAATCACCCTCACCCGATGGACGAGTTTTAAATCTTTTATATTGCCAAAAATATTGTTCCGGATGTTGATTGATAATCTCTTCGAGCATTTGATTTATTTTTCTTGCATCTTCTTGCTCATCACCACTGGGATATTGTGAGAGTGGTGGATGAAGTGTTAAATCATAACCACTATAATCACTGCGTCTAAAAAACGATACGGGTAAAATATCTGCTTTAGAGATTTTTGCTAACTTAGCTGTCGCAGTTAAGCTGTAAGCATTGACACCAAAAAATTGCGCGAATACGCCTCCATGCATCGCAGGATCAATATCTGGTGTGAAAAATACAGGGATATTTTTTCTAAGACAACGCACCACATCACGAATATTTTCGCGCGGAATCGCTTTTTGATATGTTTGATTTAAATGTTTGAAGTTTATTTTTTCTAAAAGCGGGTGTTTAAATTTATTGTATAACACAGCAATATTTAGTTGTGGTTGTGCTAATCGACCACAAATTTCAAGACTGGATAAATGAGGGCATAGCAAAATAGCACTGCGTCCATTCGCAATCGCATTATTTAAATATTCGATATTGTGAACTGTCATGAAATTTCGATCATCATCAAATTTGCCCCACCATGACATAATTGTTTCGATAACCCCCATGCCGGTTGATGCGAAATTTTTTTTCAATAAAATTTTACGCTCTGCAATAGAAAGATGTGGAAAACATTTTTCTAAATTAATTTCCGTAATTCGACGAGTGCGTTTTGACAACATCATTGCCGCATAGCCTAAAATTCTACCGATACGTAATTGAGATTTATAAGGCAATCGAGTCATTAACCAAGCCGCCCCCAAACCTAACCAAATTGGCCAATAACTTGGATGAGCACTGTGTTTAAGCTTGCGTTTTGCCATGTTGTCTAACTACCTCATATAATGCGATACCACATGCGACCGATACGTTTAAACTTGAAACATTTCCATTAATAGGAATAGATAATAATTCATCACAATGTTTTTCTGTTAATGAACGCATTCCTTTACCTTCTTGGCCGAGGATCATAGCAACTCCATGACTAAATTCACAATCATAAATTGAAGTCGTCGCTCTTTCGGATAAACCATAAAACCAAATATTATAATCACGGCATTTTGCTATAGTTTGCGCTAAATTTGTAACAGTGATTAGTGGCACGGTTTCAGCCGCACCGCTCGCCACTTTTCTCACTACGGGTGTGAGATTGACGCAGTGATGTTTAGGAATAATCACCGCATCACAGCCGGCACATTCAGCGGATCGAAGACACGCCCCTAAATTGTGCGGATCTTGCACGTTATCTAAGATTAATAAAAAAGGGGGCCGTTGCAAATTTTCAAGTAAAGGCCATAAATCATTCGCACTATATCGAGGCAAACTTTGACATAACGCGACGACACCTTGATGTTGGGATGAATTTGCTTTTGCTGCTAACGTTTCTTGAGTTACGAACTCAACAAAAATCCCCATTTGGTTAGCCTCGACCAAGAGTTGTTTGATGCGTTCATCATCACGTTCACGGGAAACAAATAAGTTTTTGATTTTATGTGGGTATCGGTTTATTACTGCGTTTACAGCATGGATCCCATAAACAATTTCATTCTGCGCCATTTACTTTTCTCCAAGTTGAATGAAGTCGTCGATTCTATGTGGTTGATAATAATGTACAATTGGTGGTATAATAAATCCATTGCAAGGAAAATGCAAAAGAGTAAGATCAATACCGAAAATAATTTGAGTTAGTTTTAGGGAGGTTATTATGTCTGTAGGAACAACTAAAAAACCAAGCCATTATCGTTTGAGCGCACTCTTAAGTAGAGCACGACAAGATGGTGTATCAACCCAATTTTTTAGTGGAAGTACTTACCCTATGTACGGCAGTAATGGTGTAAAAGTACCAGCTCATCGTGTTACTCAGAGTATGTTAGATCAATTAACTCATCCTACCTTAACGAGGGATGATGAATCTTAATTAAATTGATTTAAAATTTTATTAGCGCCGTTTCTTACGGCGCTTTCTATTTTTTTTAGGAATATTTTCTTCAGTATCTTCATCACCGACTAATTCAAAATCAATTTGTTTTTCTTCTAAATTAACTCGTACTAAACGCACTTTAACTTCATCACCTATTTTATAAACCACGCCAGTACGTTCACCTTTTAATTGGTGGCGAATAGAATCAAAATGATAATAATCATTTTTAAGTGCAGTGACATGCACTAAACCTTCAATAAAATAATCTCTCAATTCTACAAAAATACCAAAAGCGACTGCGGTATTGATGTGGCCTACAAATTCTTGTCCGACTTTATCGCGCATAAATTCACATTTAAGCCAAGCAATCACATCCCAACAAGCCATGTCCGCTCTTCTTTCAGTTTTCGAACAATGCTCACCTAAAAGTTTCATCTGATTTTCTTGGTAGGGATAAAGTTTTTTACGTCTCGCCAATATGGTATTAATCGCGCGGTGAACAATTAAATCGGGATATCTTCTAATAGGTGAAGTAAAGTGTGTATAAGATTGGTAGGCTAAAGCGAAATGCCCAATATCATCAGAACTATAAACCGCTTGTTGCATGGTACGAAGTAACATTTTTTCTAATATTTTTGCATCTTCACGATGTTTAATTTGATTCATCAAGACAGAAAAATGATGGGGCTGAGGATCTTTACCGCCACCCAATTTAAACCCCAATTCTTTTAAATATTTTTTTAAGTCTTTTAATTTATCTTCTTTAGGTGAACCATGAGTCCGATATAAACAAGGAATCTCATTTTGCGCGACAAAATTTGCAGCAGTGACATTCGCCAATAACATGCATTCTTCAATAATTCGATGCGCGATATTACGTTCGCGTATTACAAGCTTTTCAATTTTTTTATCTTCATCAAAAACGATATAAGGTTCTGGAAAATCAAATTCGATAGCCCCTCGTTTAGTACGTAATTTAATTAACACTAAGGCTAACTCATGTAATTCGATTAATTGAGGTAAATATTTTTCACGAACATCTTCGCCCTGCAACACTTCGGTAACATGGGTATAAGTTAATCTGGCGTGAGATTTAATTACTGCAGGATAAAAACGCGAACGTAATAATTTTCCATCTTTATCAACTCGCATTTCAGCAACCATTGCCAATCTATCGACTTTTGGTTTTAATGAACATAAACCATTTGATAAGGCTTCAGGTAACATGGGGATCACATGTTCAGGAAAATAAACTGATGTGCCACGACGCTCAGCTTCTGCATCTAACGCCGAATCAGGTTTAATATAATGGCTAACATCCGCTATCGCAACAAATAATTTCCAACCATTTTTTCCTACCGATTCCGCAAAAACAGCATCATCAAAATCTTTTGCATCAATACCATCAATCGTGACAAAGGGGAGATGACGTAAATCTTTTCGTCCTTCTTTATCTTGCGCTGGCACTCGTTTGGGAAATTTTTGTGCTTCTTTAACAACGGCGTTGGGCCATTCATGCGGAATGCCATGCGCTCTGATGGCAATATCAATTTCTAATCCGGGATCTAGATGATCACCTAAAATTTTAACTACACGACCTATCATCGTACGACGAAAGTTTGGGACAGCAGGAATTAAACATTTGACTTCGACCACTTGGCCAGCTTTAGCATGATTTAATTCACTCGGTGGAATTAAAATATCTTTGTTTATACCTTTATTATCAGGTGAAATAAACATAGCTCCGGCTTGTTCGAAAAGGGTTCCAACTAAAATCGTATCGCCACGATCAAGAATTTCGACGATGATACCGCTGTGACATCCCATTGCCATCGCATCCGTCATGCGGACTAACACTTTATCACCAGGAAATACTAATCGCATTTGTTTTGGATCGAGAAAAATTCTTTCATTACTCTTATCTAGATTTACAAATCCATTACCATCAGGATCGACAAACACACTCCCCCGTCGTAAATTCATTTTAGTCACTAAACCAAATTTTTGCCGACGGTTTTTCATGATTTGACCATCTCTCACCATGGCATTTAAACGACGTTCAAAAGCTTCATGTTGTTCTGTTTTAACTTTAAATCTTTTTGTTAAATAATTAAATGATTCGGGGTGCCCTATTTCTTGTAGGGTTTGTAAAATATATTCACGCGAGGGTACAGGATTTTGATAGCGTTTTGCTTCTAAATGTGCGAAAGGATCTTTAGCGGATTTTTTCACATTTAATTCTCTGTTTCTAGACTATCTGTTGCACTTGACAACACATGAGTTTGAGTCATTCTAGCAGCAACTTTATCTAATAATTCATACAGAGGTGAATTTTCACTAAACCAATATGTTCCATTTTGTTTTTTTGGTAAAGTGAAATTAGTTAATTCACAAACTTTTAAACTTGACTGGCAATCTTTATATTCAACCTTGCCAGGTGACATTAATTGACAACTTAAATTAAAGTTAGGTTCGTTAACTGCTATCGCAGACCAATAAGATTGACTGAGTTTTGACATCCAGCCAGCACCTGCACCTGGATCTTTCTTACTATGATTTAAATATAAATCATCATCCGTCAAATTTTGTAAAATATAAATATGTTGCTGACTTTGAACTTTGGCTTCTCCAGTAAAGTTTAAAACAAAATTGTTTTTTAAGAATTTAACTGATTGGGTATTACAATCTATGGTATAGAGTTTATTATGTTTATTTATTATTTTTGCTTCACTCATTGATACGCTGAGAATTATCAAAAAACAAATCCATGATAATTTTATAGCGAATTGTTTCATTGTGATGTCCTTTCAACTATTCAAATACATGTCGGAGTGTAATAGTTTGTAAACGATCAGGTCCAGTTGAAATAATATCAACAGGTATACCCACTAACTCTTCAACTCGTTTAACATATGATTGCGCATTTTTAGGTAGTTCTTCAAAAATTGTTAAACCAAAAGTGGATTCTTGCCATCCTGGTAAATCTTCATAAACTGGTATGTAGTGTTCTAAAAGTTGTGCATCAAGCACAGGGATCACATCTTCTCCAGCTTCATTTTGATATCCCACACAAATTCTCACTGTATCTAATCCATCTAAGACATCTAATTTTGTTAAAGCTAATGCAGATAAGCTATTTATATGGGCAGCGCATCTAACAGTTGCAGCATCGAACCAGCCACAACGTCTTGGGCGTCCGGTTACTGTTCCATATTCTTTGCCTTTTTCACGCAATGATTCTCCGAGACTATCAGTTAATTCTGTAGGGAAAGGTCCTGAACCGACTCGAGTTGTATACGCCTTAACAATTCCGAGAATATAATCTAAATATCTTGGTCCAAATCCACTACCAGAAGATGCCGCACCCGCTGTAGTATTTGAAGAGGTAACAAAAGGATAAGTTCCATGATCAACATCAAGAAAACTACCTTGAGCACCTTCAAATAATAAATTATGGCCTTCTTGATACATTTGCCACAAGGCATCCGGCACATTCGTAATTAATGGTGCAATAGATGCGTAATAGCCCATTAATTCATCTGCTAATTGATCTCCATCAAAGGGATCTAAGCGATAATAATTTTGCAAAATAAAATTATGATAATCTAAAATTTCTTTTAATTGCTCTCTTAATCTTTTTTCATTCGCTAAATCACACATGCGGATCCCACGACGAGAAACTTTATCTTCATAGGCGGGACCGATACCCTTGCCAGTTGTTCCAATCGCACTTTTACCCCGCGCACTTTCTCGCGCTTTATCGAGTGCTCGATGATAAGGCATTAACACTGGACAGGCTTCACTAACTCGTAATCGTTTTGATACGCTAACCCCTTTTTTTTCTAGTTCAGTAATTTCCTTGAGCAATATTTCGGGAGAAACAACCACACCGTTACCGATAAAACATAGCGCATGTTCACGTAATATACCTGATGGAATTAAACTTAATGCTGTTTTTTCACCATCAGCGACTAAGGTATGTCCCGCATTGTGCCCCCCCTGAAAACGAATAACCGCTTGCGCCCTATCTGTCATCAGATCGACAATTTTGCCTTTTCCTTCATCGCCCCATTGGCTACCGATTAATACAACATTTTTACCCATTAACTTAAACTCTTAATTTTAAATACTAAATTTTATCCAGCGTGTTGAATTAATATCCAAATCACACTACCACTAATAAATATTAAAAATGCAAATTTTCGAATCGTTTGATTATCAATTTCCACAAATTTCTTAAGCATTTCACGCCATTTTTCTGGAGAAATTAAGGGAAGGATTGACTCAAAAATCAACATCAAGGCGAAAGCACCTAATAAATATTGTAACACGTTAGCAACCTTTATCCTGCTTTATTCTTATTACTACTACCTTCCAAGTGATTAAAGAACTTGAAGAAATCACCATCAGGACGTAACACTAAGATATTTTTGTTATTATTAAAAATATCCTTATATGCTAACAAGCTACGATAAAAAGAATAAAAGTCAGGATCTTTATTATAAGCATCAGCATAAATTTTCGCTGATGTTGATACACCTTTTGCGATGGACCTCTGCGCAACTAATTCGGCTTTAGCTATAATTTCAATTCTCTCTGCATCGGTTTGTGAACGAATTGATTTTGCTTCTCTTTTACCATTTGCGATATTTCGGTTTGAAATATTTTTCCATCTTTCAATCATATTGCTATATAGTTTTGAAAGGACAGGCGGTGGTAAATCGATTTGAGTAATCCGTAAATCCACAATTTTCACACCGAAATCTTTATCAAGTTGTTCAGACGCGATATTTCTCACTTTCCCCATAATCTTGGGATCTGTTTGAGAAATAATAGCTTGCAACCCATAATTACCAAAGCTAGTTTGCATCGCACCGTTAATAATCGTTTTCACAAATTCTGTATTTAATCCACCATATTGGGTCATAACGGCTTTATAAAATTTTGCAATATCATTTATTTTCCATTTCACATAAAATGTGGTTGTAATAAATGTATCACCTTTAATTTGAATCCTTTCTGATGTAGCACTATAGGTTTGTACCCTCACATCAAATGCGACGACTTTATCAATGAAAGGAAATTTAAAATGCAACCCAGGCATCTTTATATTTGTCTGTTGTTCACTGTTTAATGTAATTTTACCTAAACGTATTAATAGTGCTTCTTTACCTTGTCTAACTGTATATAAGCTAGATCCCAAGAAAATTAATACTATCACCGCTACAACAATGATGAATGTCTTAACTGGTGTCATCGAGTTGTCTCCCTTTTAATATTACGGAATGTCGAGCGAGTTGTGGAATTATTTAGCTGACTGATGTTATTAGGTGAAGATATGTCATTCGTATCGTTCTCATCAGACGCTTGATTAACTAATTCAGTTTTTGCTGAATTTACAGCATCATCATCATCAGTCATGCTCGATGTATTTTGGGCTTCTGTAATTAATTTATTTAAAGGTAGATATAATAAATTACCGCCTTTTGTATCAACCAAAATTTTACTACTTTTAGAAAGTACTGATTGAATAGTTTGAATATACAAACGTTCACGCGTGACTTCCCGTGCTGATTCGTATTGTGGTAATAATGCCATAAATGGCGCAATATCCCCTTCAGCATTTAAAATGATTTTTTGTTGATTTGCATTTGCAAGATTCACAATTTGTGCTGCGACACCGAAAGCGCTAGGAATAATATTGGCCCGATAGTTTTTCGCTTTGTTAATAATTAACTTTTCTTCTTCACGAGATTGGTTAGCATTATCATAAGCATCATTAACTTTACCTTTCGGTGGTTTTAATGACTGTAACGTAACTTTAGTAATTGTAATCCCCGCTTTATAAAGTTTCATCGTATTGATTGTTTCTTTCGAAATATCAGTCCGAACCAAATTATTAATATTCACATCATTAGGAATTGCTATTACATCTTCTTCAGAATTGTGAGTACCAGGTGTTTTAGCGCTATCGATGGGCTTTTCATCAATTTGCACAACTGGATCAGTTGGATTTTGTATCTTTGCAACAGGTAATAAATTCGCTAAAGGAATTTGGCCAATGACATCTCGTACTGCGCCTGCCGTTGCTTGGTATAAACTGGAGTCAGTTGCTGAGGTATCTGAATCCGTCACATTAAATAAATAATTTTCAGGATTACTGATTTTATATAACACAGTAAGATTAATATTAATCATATTATTATCGCGTGTTAATGTATCAACACTGTAATTCAGCGTATTAATTTTAGCGACATTAACAATATATTTTTCTGAAATAAATCGCGGTATCCAATGTAAACCAGGTTGTTCTGTTTTAATGTATTTTCCAAAACGTAATACGACAGCTTCATTAGCAGGTTTAACAATATAGAAACCCGAGACAGCCCAGATGATAATCACAATAAATAAGAATAGTCCCAGACCTAATAAACCAAATTTATCGCCAGATGAAGCACCACCGCCACCTTTGCCACCGAAAACTTTTGAAAGTTTTCCACGTAGTTTTCGTAAAGCTTCATCTAAATCGGGAGGCCCTTCTTGTTTAGATTGATTTTTCCAGGGTTCTTTCGGTTTATCTGTCGAATCATTTTGCTTTTGATCTTTGTCATCCTTGCCAGGTTCGTTCCAGGGCATTGCCAACTCCACAAGTTATTAGTGTTACTGCGTAAGAATATCATTAACCAAACATGCGAGCAAAATCTTCTTGAGACAAGCGCAATGACAAGTTGAAATGTCCTTCGCTGTCCATATATTCGGCAAGAACACAACCTAACTCATAAAGTTTTGCACGAAATGCACCTTGATTCGGTTTTAATTGCACTTGATGAAAAATATAATGTTCACTTAAACGCGCTTTAATTGCCTCAATTAATAATGGCATGCCTTTATTTTCGCGCGCACTCACACAAACTCTTTTGATTATGCCGTCTTCTGTTTTTTCAATTCGATATTCACCTTGAATTAAGCCATCAATTTTGTTGTAAACTTCAAGTTTAGGAACTTGATCAGCTTTAATTATTTTTAATACTTTATTTACTTCATTCGCATGAAAATGGCGTTGTTCATCAAGCGCATCAATAACATGAATAAGTAAATCGGCTTCACGAATTTGCTCTAACGTCGCGTGAAAAGATTCAATTAATTCATGTGGCAAATCACGAATAAAACCGACGGTATCAGCAACAATAACTGGGCCAAAATCTTTAAATTCAAGTCGTCTTAAAGTGGGATCGAGAGTAGCGAATAATTGATCTGCCGCATAAACTTCGGCACCCAACAATTGATTGAATAACGTGGATTTACCCGCATTGGTATAACCAACTAAAGAAATCGTTGGAATTTGCGCCCTTTTTCTCGCGTGACTAGAGAGCGCTCGTTGATGGCGAACTTTTTCTAGGCGACTTGTAATTTGTTTAATTCGACCTTTGATTAATCGTCTATCAGATTCCAGCTGGGTTTCACCAGGACCACGTAATCCAATACCACCTTTTTGTCTTTCTAAGTGAGTCCAACCACGAATTAAACGTGTGGATATATGTTGTAATTGGGCGAGTTCTACTTGTAACTTACCCGCAAAGGTTTGTGCACGCGCAGCAAAAATATCTAAAATTAATCCCGTTCTATCAACTACTCTAGCTTTAAATAGTTTTTCGAGATTACGTTCTTGTCCTGGAGAAAGTTCATGATTCACAATAACCAATTGAACATTTTGTAATTCTACAGCAGCAGCAATTTCTTTTGCTTTTCCACTGCCCATAAAATATTTTGCATCGGGTCTATCCCGTGATGAGGTAAAAATCTCAATGACATCTGCACCAGCAGATTCAGCTAATAATTTAAACTCCGTGATTTCTTCATCCTCGGCATCTGATTTTGAAAAAATCAGATGCACGAGTATTGTTCGTTCACCGGATTGCGGTCTGTCAAACAAAGAATTTCCAAATAAGAATAATTAGGAATTACCAGGTTCTGGACCCATGCCTTCATCAGTCATAGGAGCAATTGCCATTTTCACATTACGAGCTGGAACTACCGTTGATATTGCATGTTTATAAACCATTTGGTTCACAGTATTTTTAAGTAATACGACAAACTGATCGAATGATTCAACATGACCTTGTAACTTGATACCGTTAACAAGATAAATTGATACCGGCACTTTTTCCTTTCTTAGTGCATTTAAAAAAGGGTCTTGTAATGATTGCCCTCTTGCCATTGTTATTTCTCCTTTTTAAAAATATGCTATCTTAATAAATATAAACACAAACACCACGGTTGACTTATCCCTACTTAGTATGTCTTGACACTAAGTACGGAAAAATCAACCGCGAACGACGCAAGTCTAACATGAGAGTTAGGCTCGAAAAAAGACTTTTACAGTTTTTCTAATAATATTTCACGCTCTTCTTCGTTAAAGGCGTCTATTTCTAGTAAATTATCCCACTTTCTAAGCCATGTAATTTGTCTTTTCGCTAATTGTCTTGTTGCTGTAATCGATTTTTCTTTCATTTGTTGGAAATTTAAATCACCATTTAAATATGCCCAAGCTTGACGATAACCAACCGAACGCATTGAGGGTAATTCTTGGTATAAATCTCCCCGTGCAATTAATTCTTTAACTTCGGATATAAAATTATTCTCTAACATTATTTCAAAACGGATAGCGATAAGTTCTCTTAACTTTTCCCTGTTTTTAGGGATTAATGCGATATTTTCGAAATGATAATCCGGTTTTGTTTTTTCAGCAGAAGCCAATAAACTGGTCATCGTTTTGCCGCTCGCATAATAAATTTCAAGTGCGCGTTGTAGACGCTGAGGATCATTTGGGTGAATGCGTTGGCTCGCAATAGGATCCACTGTTGATAGTTCTTCGTGTAAATAAGTTGAACCAAAATTTTTTAATTTTTCATCCAGTTTTTTACGAATGCTTGAATCTGCTTGGGGTAAAGTTGAAATGCCTTGTTGTAAAAGATGAAAATACAACATCGTCCCACCGACTAATAATGGGATACGATTATTTGCCAAAATTTTATCTATCTCATATTTAGCATCTTGGCAAAAATCAGCTGCAGAATAATGACTTGCTGGATCACATATATCAATTAATCGATGCGGCGCTTTTGCTAATTCTTCTTTACTCGGTTTTGCGGTACCAATATCCATGCCTTTATAGACTAGCGCAGAGTCGACACTGATAATATCACAGGGATAACGTTCCACTAGTTCAAGTGCTAATGCGGTTTTACCACTGGCAGTGGGACCCATTAGGCAAATAACTCGTTGATGTTGTTGTAGGTTGTTTAACATTTTTAATTCAAATCTTTACTTCAATAAATAAGTTACAATATTATGCAAAAATATCTTAAAAAAGCCCGGATAATTTCAGTGCTAATATTTGTTATAATACTGACAATTATAATAAAAGAATAATAATAATGAAAAAACCAGAAGAAATCTTTGATGATGCCTTACACCTTTTAACTGATGCGCCTCCAAGTATTGCGGAAAACTATCAAGATTATTTTAAGATTATACAAACTAAACAAAGCTCAATTACAACATTTAAATTAGCTTTAACCTTGATAGAATTGTGTGCTAAAGCAAAATATCAACCAGCCCATGCTTTTCTAAAGCAGACGGAGGCTTATTCACAAAGCAGTAATTCACGATCAAGCCCAGAAACTTTCCTAACAACTTTTCAAAGACAATTCATGGCAAAAGTAAGAAAACATGCAACCTCGCTTTTAAATGAAATTAACCTTGCAGCTACTAAACAAAGTCCAAAAGATCAAAGTGAGAAGGAGCTTCAGTTTAATTTAGAACTCCACTGAACTAGCAGAACTTCGCCAACTCATCGAGCGTAATTTGCCGCCATAACCCTTTAATCGCTTTATCTTGTCCTTGCTCTAAAAGCTTTTCAAGGTCACGCACGATGAATGTCATTTCTTGTAGAGATAATCGAGATTCCGATTTATCCGTAGCATGTTTTGCCATGCGGCTTAACACCGCTTGTGCTTTAACATTTTTCTTTTCACTAATGAATTGTAAAATATCACGGACTAACTCAGGAAATCTGGCATAACGCAAACAGGTTGGAATTCGTCTTAACACAATGGTTGTTTGACCTATTGCATCGACTTCAAGCCCTAAATTTTTTAACATTTCTAATATTTTTTCATTATTAGGAATAATTTTTTCATCAACATTAATTGTTTCTGGAATTAACAATGGTTGTGTTTCAATATCACCTGTCTCCATTGCACTCAATAATTTTTGTTCAGTTAAATATTGTTCAGTTTTCAAAACATTGATTAAAGCAATCCCTTGTTCATTTTCAGTGAGAATAAATTTACCGTGAATTTGTGCGATTAATTTTCCTAACGCGCCCGTTTCGTCGATTTCTTCTTCAGCTAAATCGGTATAATTATGGAAAAAAACATCACTTTGATAAGAAGTATCTGATTCGTTGTAAGGTAAAATTTCTTCATGCACTTCGATAGGATTTATTTTATCTAGATATTCATCTTGTTGAGAAACAGGACGAATCGCATTGGTATTTGCTTCACTAAATTTCATTTGCGCCACCTCATGGGATTTCTCGAGTGCTTCTGCTACAGAGCTCACAATAAAATCATGAACAAGTCTTGCATCATGAAAACGAACTTCATGTTTTGTAGGATGAACATTGACGTCCACGGCTTCAGGATCCAAGCTTAAATACAACGCATAAGCAGGATAACGACCTTCATAAAGTTTATCGCCATAGGCTTCACGCACGGCATGCGTAATTACTTTATCGCGGATTAAACGCGCATTGACATAAAAAGTTTGTAAATCTGATTGGCTACGATTAAATTCAGGTAAACCTATCCAACCTGATAACTGTAAACCTGAACGTTCCATATCTAAAGCAATCGCTTGCTTCATAAAACCAATCCCATAAATTTTATTGAGTCGTTGTTCTTTAGACAACACATCATGAGCAGGTTTTAAATCAAAAATAATTCTTTTATTGTGTTTAAAAGCAAAACCAATATCAAATCGACATAATGCCATGCGTTTTACTAACATTTCGATTTGTTGAAATTCTGTTTTTTCAGTGCGTAAAAATTTCCGTCTCGCTGGCGTATTATAAAATAAATCACGAACTTCAACTGTGGTGCCATCATTATGCGCGCAAGGTACGATACTCGGTTCTAAATGACGACCTTCAGCCTGAACTCGCCATGCCGAACGGTGACCAGCCATTCGCGAACTAATCACTAATCGTGAAATAGAAGCTATGCTTGATAAGGCTTCACCACGAAAACCTAAACTCATAATTTGTTCGAGATCTTTCAAACTAAAAATTTTACTCGTTGCATGTCGAGTAATCGATAAAAGTAAATCATCTTTAGGAATACCACAACCATTATCACGAACACGTATTAAACGCATGCCGCCACGTTCCACTTCGATATCTATTCGTCTCGCACCAGCATCGATAGCATTTTCAATTAATTCTTTAACTACTGAGGCAGGTCTTTCAACAACTTCTCCAGCAGCAATTTGATTGGCTAAACTATCACTTAATACTTTTATCGTATTCATATCTATAAACTATCTCTCGTTGATGGAATAAATAATACTTGACCTACTCTTAGCACGTTACGTTGTAGACCGTTAAACTGTTTAAGTTTGCTTTCATTGATATTAAAACGATTCGCGATTTCACTTAAACTGTCACCACGATGAACGACATAGCGGTTGGATTGCTTTTGTGCGGCCAATATCGTCCCTGGTGGCGCATGGTTAGCGAAATAATAACGAATTCCGCTGGCGATTGCATTGGCAATTTTTTGTTGATAACGGGGTGTGCGTAAATTACGCTCTTCACGTGGATTAGAAATAAACCCAGTTTCAACAAGAATTGAAGGAATATCAGGTGATTTTAAAACAACAAATCTCGCCTGCTCAACACGAGGATGATGAAGTCTTGTGATGCTATCAAGCCGATGTAAAACATCGGTGCCAATTCTAAGGCTGGCATTAATTGTTGCGGTTTGTGATAAATCAATTAAAACTGATCGTAATACATTACCTTTATTGGCAAGATCAACACCGCCCAATTCAGAATAGTTTTCTTTTTCAGCTAACCATCTAGCGGCTTCACTACTCGCACCGCGTTCTGATAAAGCATAAACAGAAGCCCCATGAGAATTTGGATTCCGAAAAGCATCGGCATGAATAGCAACAAACATGTCGCCTTTATCACGTCTTGCGATACGAAGTCTTTGTCTTAAACTTAAATAATAATCACCATTGCGAGTTAATACTGCTTTATAACCAGGAATCGCATTTATCGCACTTTGCAAATATTTTGAAATCGCCAATACTACCATTTTCTCATGCACCCCTCGCGGCCCTGTTGCGCCCGGATCTTTACCACCATGTCCTGGATCAATGACAATAATGACCTTGCGTGCTTTTTTTAAAGTGGGAAGCATAACTTCAGGAATTAATTTTGTAGTTGTTGTCGTTTTAGTATTTTCGGATTTTGCATTTGGATTAGGTTGTTCGCTATGTAGATCGACAACTAATCGATAGCCATAAGGATATCTTGGAGCTAAGACAAAAGAATTTACCTTTGCTAATTGCAATAAATCTAACACTACTCGTAAATGATTTTCTTTATGGCCGATACGAATATCATCAACTAAGGAATTTTTTAATAATCGTGCGGCAGGTCGCGTATCGAATTTTGCATTCGGAATATCAAGCACAATTCTATCTGGGTCAGTTAATGAGAACGTACGGTACGGCGGAATGGGTCCGGAAAAATCAAACACTAAGCGACTGTGGTGAGATGTAACAGAGGTGCGAACACGTGTAATATTAACTGCATATGTAGAAAAAGAGATGATTAAACTCACTATCCCTATTAAAAAACAAATTGTTAGCGGTGGACGAAACAATCTCATGCGCGCTACAGACTCTCCCTTTTGTGCTCACAGAAGTATACACTAAACTTTTTAAGATGCGAAGCCTAATCTCATCTAAAAAACTTTATTTATCAACCATTCACCTTTTACAGTTAATGCTTGCCAAGATAATTCTCTGTTATTATTTTCAAATGTGAAAGTTAATATCACATCAGCACTGGAAATCGCACCCTCACCATTTGCCGGCCATTCAATTAAATTAACAGCCATCTCATGAAAATAATCTTCAATGCCAATTAAAAATAATTCTTCGGGATCATTGATACGATAAAAATCGAAATGATTATAATCTATCGATTTTATTTTATATGTTTCTACAATCGTATAAGTTGGACTGACAATTCGATCGGCATAATTCAAAGATTGCAAACCATGACGAACAAAACATGTTTTGCCAACACCAAGATCACCATTGAAATAGATGACCATTGGCGCTTTTAAGTTAGCAAAAAATTTTTTACTTATCTTTGCTAAATTTTTTTCATCATTTATATTTATCATGGGTTAATTAATTTTCGTAAAACAGCAATGACATCACTTGCAACTAAACCTCGTTCACCTTCAAGCGCAGCACAATCACCTGCCGCTGCATGGAGACAAACACCTAAATTTGCAGCGATACCTAAAGGAAAACCTTGAGCAATTAAGCTTACAATAATACCTGTTAACACATCGCCCATGCCAGCTGTCGCCATACCAGGATTGCCATCGGCACACACATAACTGGCTTTATCATGTTGAATTATGCTCCCTGCACCTTTTAATATAACATACCCCCCATAGCGTTGTTGTAATTTTTCGGCACTGTGAAATCGATTAGATTGAATTGCCGTTATATCACATTCTAATAGTCGAGCAGCCTCTCCAGGATGAGGTGTTAAAATCCAATTTTGTTTTTTCATCGTTGATTTTTGCGCTAATAAATTTAGCGCATCAGCATCAACAACTAAAGGTAAATCACTCTCTATTACTTTTTGCCATAATTCTTTAGCCCATTCATCTTGTCCAAGTCCAGGACCAATTGCAACTACCGTAGCTTTTTTTATGAGATCATCTAATTCCTGATTAGTCGATATACCATGACACATAAGTTCAGGCTGCAATACTGTCACTTGGTTTGCATGTTCAGGTCTTGTTGCAATACTCACTAACCCGCAACCTGTTTTTAAGGCGGCTCTTCCTGCAAGACTTATCGCACCCATCATAGCGTTATTTCCACCAATCATTAGGACGTGACCGAAATGGCTTTTATTGACATCTTTAGGTCTTGGTTGCAAAAAACTTTTTAATTGTTGATAAGAAATTTGATGCGCGTTAGGTGTGTGTTGTTCGTAAAATTTTTTGGGTAAATTAATATCTGATACAATGATTTTTCCTGTTAATGATTTTGCATTCCCGGTGACTAAGCCTCTTTTTAATCCAATAAAAGTCACGGTCATCGCTGCTTTTACAGCAACACCATTCGCTAATCCAGTATCGGCATTTACACCAGAAGGCACATCTAATGCTAAAACAGGTAAATTACTTTCATTAATACTATCAATAACAGAAATATATTCTTCACGAACCGGACCATTTAAGCCAATACCAAGTAACGCATCAACAATCACATCACATTGAAAATCAACATCAACATGCCATGGCTTAATGACTATTCCCAACTCGTGACATTTTTCATAAGCTTTTTTGGCAGGGCCTGTCAATTGTTCAGGATCACCTACATGCCAAACCGTAACACGCAATCCCGCACAATAAGCCAACTTTGCAACAACATAACCATCGCCTCCGTTATTGCCTTTACCACAAACAACGGCGATAGATTTCGTATTGGGCCAATTCGTTTGTAAAACATTAAACGCACTTTCACCAGCATTTGCCATCATGGTATCTTCTGAAATACCGTGTTCGATAGCCATCGCTTCAAATTCACGAGTGGCATTGCTTGTATATAAATTGCATTCTAATGCTTCCATCGCTACTATACTTCTCACCTTAGAAATTTTCGCCAATATAGCATGACTGTCGATTACCAACAATTAGCACTCAATATTAAGCAATGGGGTCAAGAACTTGGCTTTCAACAAATCGGTATTTGCGATACTGAGTTAATGACACCAAAACAATATTTAGCACAATGGCTAGATAAAAAATATCATGGTGAAATGGAATATATGTCGCGTCATCAATCATTACGTTCTAACCCAACCGAATTAATTCCTGAAACCCAATCGGTTATTTGCGCCAGAATAAATTATCTACCACCTAACGTTACTTTACTCGAGTTATTAAAACAAAAAAATTTTGCTTATATTTCACGTTATGCTTTAGGACGTGATTACCATAAATTAATTCGCAAAAGATTAGTCAAGCTAGCAAATAAAATTTCTGCAGTGACTGGCGAATTTATTTATCGACCATTTGCCGATAGCGCACCGGTAATGGAAAAACCGCTAGCGGTAAAATCAGGATTAGGTTGGATGGGCAAACATACTAACTTAATTAATCGACAAGCCGGTTCTTGGTTTTTCCTTGGTACGATGTATACTAATTTGCCTTTACCACATGATACACCGATTAAAGATCACTGCGGACGATGCCAAGCTTGCATTGATATTTGTCCCACTCAAGCAATTGTGGCACCTTATCAACTTGATGCGAGTCGTTGCATATCATATTTAACGATTGAATTACGTGGCAGTATTCCTATTCATTTACGACCATTAATTGGAAATCGAATTTACGGTTGTGATGATTGCCAAGCAATTTGCCCGTGGAATCGTTTCGCAAAAATAACAAATGAAAAAGATTTTTTACCACGCAATGATTTTGATAGAGCACAATTGTTAACGTTATTTAATTGGAGTGAAACTGAATTTCTTAATTACACCGAAGGATCAGCTATTCGTCGAATTGGCCATGATTGTTGGTTAAGAAATATAGCTGTTGCCTTAGGTAACGCACCTTATGATGAAAAAATAATTTTATCACTTCAAGAAAAAATAAATCATCCCTCGTCATTAGTCCACGAACATGTAAACTGGGCGTTAGAGCAACAACTTGCTAAAAAAATTTGATCTATCTGTCACACGATAGCATCTCGCATTTTGAATTGAAATCGGTATATTATATTGCGATGACAGAAAAACATGCTGATTGGAAATACATTGAAGCGAATAATACGATCAAGTGCACAGGCGCATGGACGGGTTATTTCTGTGCCGAAATTAGCACTCACCCAGATTTACCACAACTTCCGGAAGATACTACTTTAATTATTGATGGTGGACACGTCCTTCTTATGGATACCAGCGGCGCAATCGCACTTCAAAAAATTGTCAAACAATTAACTAAGCAACAATGTAAAATTGATTTTCAAGGTTTTGCTGAAGATCACATGCGTTTATTAAAACTCATTTCAACTAAAATTGATCTTCTAGATAATCCACCAAAACCCATTCGTCATAATCTCTTTCATCGAATTGGTGTGGATGCCATGAAACATGTTCATGAAGGCCTAGGCTTTTTGAGTTTCGTTGGCGAACTTACCATTGTCACCTTTCGCACGCTCGGTAAAACAACCAGTTTACATTGGAACCTGATGTTAAATACTATCGATAAAACGGGTTATCGAGCTTTAGGCATTGTAGGTTTATTATCACTTTTAATCGGTGTCGTTCTTGCCTATCAAATGGGTTTGCAATTGCAAAGTTATGGCGCTGGCATTTACATTGTAGATTTATTAGGTTTCTCCATTTTACGTGAGTTTGGTCCATTGATCACAGCGATCATTGTTGCCGGTCGGACCGCTTCATCTTTTACCGCTGAAATTGGCACGATGAAAGTAAATCAAGAAATTGATGCCATGAAAACAATGGGTTTAGCCCCCAGTGAATTAATTGTCTTACCCAAAGTGATAGGTTTAATTATCGCATTACCGCTTTTAACAGTATGGGCTGATATTTTCGGCATGATTGGAGGCATGATGATGTCGAGATCTATGCTGAGTATTTCTTATGTTGATTTTTTAATGCGCTTTCACGAAAGCGTGAGTTTAAAACAATTATTAGTGGGTCTTGCTAAAGCCCCTATTTTCGCATTATTAATTGCTGCCGTGGGTTGCTTTCAAGGTTATCAAGTAGAGGGTAGCGCTGATAGTGTTGGTAGTCACACAACTAAATCTGTGGTCCTAGCGATTTTTTTAATTATAATCGCTGATGCTTTATTTTCAGTGATCTTTAGTATTCAGGGACTTTAGCATGGATCAAAAACCCATCATCGAAATTAATAAATTAGAAACTTATTTTGGTGATACCTGCATCCATCAAGACATCAATTTAAACGTCATGCGTGGTGAAGTGTTAATTATTGCAGGTGGAAGCGGTAGCGGAAAAACCACATTGATGCGTGAAATATTAATGCTCCAAAAACCTCACGCAGGATCAATAAAACTCTATGGTCATGAAATCACGACTCGTGATCGTGATGAAATGGAAGAATTACAGGCTAATATTGGTGTCATGTTTCAACAAGGTGCTTTGTTTACTTCTTTAACCGTATTAGAAAATGTCGCATTTCCATTAAAACTTCACACCAATTTAAGCAAAGAATTTATAAATGAAATCGCCTTGATCAAAATTAGTCTTGTTGGATTACCGCCCGAAGCCGCAGTGAAATATCCAGCAGAATTAAGTGGAGGCATGATTAAACGCGCAGCTGTCGCAAGAGCAATTGCACTTGATCCTGAATTATTATTTTTAGATGAACCTACCGCAGGATTAGATCCTCAAGGTGCAAGTAGCTTCGATGAATTAATTATTGAATTAAAATCAGCTTTAAATTTAACAGTGATTATGGTCACACATGACCTCGATACCATGTGGCGAGTAAGTGATAGAGTCGCTTTTTTAGGAGAGAAAACTTTATTACAAGTTGGCAGCATGTCAGAACTCGCAAAATCTAAACATCCCATTATTCAGAATTATTTTTCTGGACCCAGAGCACGCATGGCAGAACAATCTAACAGTTTGGATGAATAATAAAATCACCTGTATTCTTAATATTATTTTTCATGCGCTGACGATGATATACTATCAACAATTTAATCAGATTCGGAACATTGTATGGATGCAAAAGTCAATTACACCATCGTTGGCATTTTTGTCATCGTATTGTCAATTGCTTTCATTTATATTTTATTTTGGTTAACGAGCGGTGAGTCCAGCAAATATTACAATACTTATCTTGCTTACATGAAAGAATCCGTTTCCGGTTTATCAGCGCAATCACCGGTTAAATATAATGGTGTGAAAGTTGGTTTTGTCGCAGATATTAGTTTAAATCCAAAAGATCCAACACAAGTAAGATTAGTTTTAGAAATAGAAAGCGATATTCCAATTCGTTCTGATACAACTGCAACGTTAGAGGTACAAGGTTTAACGGGTATTGCTTATATTGGTTTAAGTGGCGGCGCGCCCAATGCTGCTATTTTAACCGTTAAACCAGGCCAAGAATATCCAGTTATCCAAACTCGCCCTTCACTCTTACTTCGTTTAGATACCGCACTTAGAAATTTAACTGGAAATTTAGATAGTATTACTAATGGCGTAAAATCTATTTTAGATCAAAATAATCAAGAAAATATTAAAGCAACGCTCACTAATCTTAAAAAATTCACTACAACGCTCGCCAATAACTCAAGTCAAATCGATGCAACATTAAAAAATTTGAATCAAACTATCGATAACATGAAAAAAGCCAGCACTAAATTCCCAGAATTAATCGACACCACAGAAGCAACGATGAAAACTATACGCATTGCTGCTAAAAATGTCGTTGGTGCAGTATCGCAAATAAATGTCACATTACGTAAAGGACGTATAGCAATTGAAAATATCGCCGATCAAATTACGCCTCAACTTTACACCACGTTGGGGAATATTTCTGATTTAAGTTTAAAATTTAAAGGCTTTACCGCTGAATTGAAACAAAATCCTTCGATGCTGATCCGAGGTAAATTTCCAGCGACACCCGGCCCTGGAGAACAAATACAGTGAAATTTTTAGTCATCACCATCATCAGTTTTTTATTATCCGCCTGTTCATTTTTATCACCCCAAAAAACGATGCAAATAAATACCTATACATTGGTACCCAAACTAAATATTCATGCAGCTCGACATTCTTATCGAACATTATTAGTTTCCGCCCCCATTCCAGTGCCAGGATTAAATACCGATCAAATGGCCTATACCGAAAAACCTTATCAAATTAAATATTTTGCGGAAAACAAATGGATTGGCACACCCGCACAAATGCTTATGCCAATTCTAGTCACAGCACTTCAACAAACTCATCATTATCGAGCCGTCGTCTCGCCTCCTTTTGCGGGTGTAACCCGAGATAGAGTTGACACTCAAATTCTTAAGTTCCAACGTGAATTCTCGGTCAATAAACAAAGTCAGGTTGTCATAGTAATCCGTGAACAAATCATCAGAACCAGTAATAACAATATTGTCGCTGCCAAAACGTTTATGGTTAAACAAACTGTGAACGGTATTAATCCTTATGATGGTGTTATTGCTTTTAACCAAGCAACTGCTAAAATCATGCGACAAATAACCAGCTTCACGGTAAAAAACACTTAGATGATCGCTATTTACTATCGCCTCTTTGCCGCTGCAATAATTTTTATTATTGCTTTTTTCTTTGGGTTATTACCAATTCTATTACATCGTAAATCGAGTAAAAATCATTTATTAACATATGGCGAAAGTTTTGCCCGCGGTATTTTTTTAGGGGCTGGATTTATTCATTTATTACCCGATGCCATTAATCATTTTCAGCGTGTTATGGGTAATGTTGATTACCCTATTATTCCAACACTTTGCGCTTTAGCGATTTTATTTTTGTATTTTATCGAACAAGGTATCGCCTCTCTTTTTGATAAAAATGTATCTCATCAAAAAACGTGGAAAGCTTATTTGCTATTAATTATTTTATCAATTCACTCTATTCTAGCTGGCGTGGCATTAGGCGTGGATACAACCCTAGCCAGTTTTATCATTATATTTGTGGCGATTATTGCTCACAAAGGTTCCGCTGCTTTTGCGTTATCTATTTCCATGAATGTCAACGAAATTAAAACCAGACGTATTATAAATTTAATTTTTGTGTTTTCTCTCATGACACCTATTGGTATTTTATTTGGGAGTTATGTTCATCATATTTTACAAAATAATAATGCGATTTTGATCTCAAGTATTTTTAATGCACTCGCTGCAGGCACATTTATCTATATTGCACTTTTTGATAGAGTCGATAAAAATAAATGTCCATCTCATCGTATCCACGAACTAGTGAAAGCATTTTATTTTATTCTTGGTACAAGCATTATGGCAGTAGTTGCAATATGGCTTTAATTTTTGTAACTATTCAGCATAAATGCTAAATAGTTACCCTGATAATACTGCCTAACCTGGCAAAGCC
>CAYGUK010000041.1:0-31743 GCA_964352985.1 uncultured Legionellales bacterium | reverse complement strand
GGCAGAGTGGTTATGCAGAGGCCTGCAAAGCCTTGTACGTCGGTTCGATTCCGGCTCCAGCCTCAAGATTTTTTCACTACCAATGTGATTTTTAGAATGATGCCCGGGTGGCGGAATTGGTAGACGCAAGGGACTTAAAATCCCTCGGGGGCAACCCCGTGCCGGTTCGAGTCCGGCCCCGGGCACCAATAATTTTCTTAATTACATTTTTCTTTTAGATAACTTATACCAACTCAACCTTTATTACCAAAAAGATCGAAAAATATTAATAATTTATTTTGTTAGTAATTTTAAACGATGAACGATTAATTTTTAGATTAAAATTAGTTGTGAGAAAAATACTAAAATCAATTTTTATATATCATTGGTGTTAATTCAAAGAAATAATCCAGTGGTAATCAAACTGAGCATTTGATCCAGGATTAATTACAATTGAAGAACATGCCCCGGAATTTGAATGATTAGAGATGCTTGAGTTAGATCCGAAAAAGCTGGGCTTGTCTTGAATTTGCATTGGGCACAGATTAATTAACGTTTCATCTTTCGACTTTAGCAAAACATAAAAGCTAATTCCATTAGCATTACCAATCAACCATTCTATATTACAACTTGCCTCGATACTACCTGTTGCTGGCTGATAAATTAAAATGTTACATCCAAATTTTTCTGTTTGAGGATAGGGATAATTTGGAAAGGTAAGAATATCATCATCACTATTATTTTGTATCTCAACTTTGTAACTACTCGTACCAGCAAACAGATAGCCGTTTGTGAAAAAAGCCAGGAAAATAAATAAGATAGCTTTTCCAAACTTATCCCTTAGCCTCAAATACATGCCTATTCTCCAACATATACTAATCATATCTGTTTATAATAATCCAGATTAGGGAAACTACACCAAATAAAACTAGAAGTGTAAACCAATTATCGAGACATTGCCGTCATGAGTATAATTTTGAAAGACCTCATCAATCACTTGCTGGATTAACCCCCAATCAATTTGGCAGGAGAAGAGATAATAATCTTGATCTGTTTAACAACAATAATTCTATTTTTGAGTAGTCTTAATTATGGGGGGTACACAAATATTTTTTAGTTTTAGTTAAATAGTTAAATTTTTTATTTTACACCACATTTTGATTAAAATTGGTGAAAAATAATTATATTTTGGAGGCGTATTAATAATTGAGGATACAATTGACTGTTAAAATAAATGTTTGGAAAACATTTCTATTTTATATTAAATGATATTCATAAGGCCTCAGATTGTTAAAAGGCAATATCAGTTAATCGGAAACATTTAATTGATTATCTAATTGGATGTGGACTGCCTCGGTATCAACCGACAATAAGTTTGAATATAAAATAAATGTGAAATGTATAACGCAACAATTTATTAAAGAATACGGGAGGAATTTATTAAATAATTTTGGTGGAGACAACATGTAAATTAACTTTTAAAATTTTAGTAATGAAATGATATAAAAAGGAGTTTATTATTTTAAGTCATCGTTCTAGCCGAAGGGATACCGTTATTTGTGATGATGAAATGCTTAAGCCATTTATTAGCTGTTGTTCGATTTGTGGATGTTTATCAGGCTTTGCTATCACACTATCTCTAGCATTAAAATATGGTTTATACCAAGAGCTTGATAACAGTAATAGTCAAGAAACCACAAATCTTTATTTTATTGGTGTTTTATTAAGCGGTGGATTTCTTGGTTGTTGTTCATTTGGATTATTAACTTACGGTGTTGGGTTGATTGATAGGCTAAGCAGTTGTTGTCAGTCTTTATTTAAAAAATTTAATTGTTGCCGAGATTTATTTTCAGAAGATAATAAACAGCAGCATGATTTAGAAGTTGGAAAACTACAACAATCCTATGCAGATTTACTGGAACAAGTTCGTATCATTCAAAACAGTGTCAGTGATTGCGATGCGCGTATTTCAAATTTAGAAATTGCACAAAAAACTTTCGTTAGTAGCATTAGAGTTCGGCCACCTATAAAACAAAAAACAGAATTAGAAGAAAAAGAAGAAGGTGAAATAAAACAAACAAAAGAAATTCAGCATCAGGTAAAATTTTTTAAAAAAAGCTCGCGACACATAATTGCCGAGAGTCCCAAGAAAAAAGATAAAAAAGTAAAAGCCAAGCCGCCCAAAAGAACACCGACAAAAAAAGTGTAAATATAAAATATTAAATCTATGTTAGATTATTTTCAATTTGCAAGACAACCTATCATAAATATCCGTTTAAAAGGGAAGAGCACTTTGCCATTGGCTTGTGTTGGATAAACGGTTTTAAGTGATGAAACATATTTTTCGATAAATAAAGCTTTATTTTTTTCATCTAATTTTGATATTACAGGGCGTAACCCGGTGCCACTTGCCCACTCATAAATAGCATGATGATTTTCCATTTCTTGATAATAATCAGTTTCCCAAAGTAAAACATTCGTTAACCCTGCATCAGTAAAATAGCGATAATAAATATCCATTTTATAATAAGGCGAGGTTAACTTATCGTAGCGTAAATTATTTTTTAAAGATTGCCAGTCTGGATTGTTGTTTAAAAGATCAATTGTTATTTGATGGGAAGGACAATGAAAATTATTTGGCATTTGAATTGCTAAAATGCCGTTATTATTTAATTGAGAAACCAACTGGTTGATTAAATTTTGATGGTCATCAATCCATTGCAAAGAAGCATTTGCAAAAATAACATCACACTTTTCTTGAAAGCTAAAATTTGCGATATCACCGAGTTTAAAATCTATTTCAGGATAGGTTGACCGAGCTGTCTTCAGCATATCTTCAGAGGAGTCGACACCCACTATTATAGCATTTGGCCAACGTTGTTTTAATAAAATAGTACTATTGCCAGGACCACAACCCAAATCATATACTAAAGTTGGTTCTTGTATATCAGGAATAGAAGATAAAAGATCTTTTGCAGGTTTTGTTCTTGCTTTGAGAAATTGTGAATATTGTTTTGAATCCCAAAAATTATTGCTTGTTGTCATTTTGTTGATTCTCCTTAGACTTTATCTATAAAATTGATTAATACTATATGTGAAAAATGTTATAAAATAAAGCATGATATCTAAAACATATCTACAGACAAAAGCTAAAGTTAAACTGTTTAATATTATGATGACTTGTTCATATCCCATCAATAAATTCAGTGACTATTTTAATATATTTTTCAGGCTCTTCGATATGAGGTAAATGACCACATTGATCAAAACAAAAGTATTTAGCCTGATTAATTTTTTCAGCTAACACTTTAAAAATTCGCTCAGGAAAAATGATATCTTCATTTGATCCAATAACCAACGTGGGCACAGTAATAGCAGATAACAATGACAGCGAATTAAAATCTTTTATAGCCGAATATTGTCCCTCATATCCTTCAATAGTAAATGGAAACGGATTGTTTAATGCCATTTCAATTAATGTCTCTAACGTTTCGGGTTGAGAAAGAAACTTTTGTGAAAAACACCAAGCACAGGATGCTTTGTATAACGCGTGACGAGGTGTATTTGCTTTCATCATTTCTAATTGTGCTTGGATATAATATTTAAAGACGGTATCCGTTTTATAACTGGAGTTACTAATAATGGCTGATTTTACTAAGTGAGGATATTCATGCGCTAAAACTTGTAAAATAAAACCGCCCATTGAATTACCGATGAAATGGGCTTTTGAAATATCTAGAGCATGACACAAATCAACCACATCCTTGGCAAACTGAGCGATACTATAGGGGCCATTCGTTATACTGGATTGTCCCGAACCTCGATTATCAAAAACAATTACGCGATATTTTTCTGCTAGTTTTTCTGATACTGTGACCCAAACCAAATGATCGGCACTAAATCCTCCGATTAATACGAGCGGTTCACCTTGACCATAGCTTTCGTAATAGAGTTCTGTGTCATTGAGTAAAATTTTAGGCATGTCGAATTCTCCCTATAAAGAGGAAAGATAATAACGTGAATAGAATAAAGATTCAAAGCCAAGTGTAAAAGTCGAAATGGATAAGTTGAGAGTAATGATACAGTGTATTTATCGAGTTTGTTTACACTGCATGTTAATTTTCAAATATATTAACTCTATCATTGATTTTGTTTAAAGTGTGATTTAATCATTATAGTGAAAAGAAAAGTTTCCCGCGATCTTTAAATTATAAAATACGGAGGAATTATTTTATAACTATTCATAAACTCGGGTTAAAAATCACTTTAATCTAGCGTCGAATTTTACTAAATTAATTGCCACTTTTTTTAACATTAATCCTGATTATATTTTCAGTATAAGCCTGGTTAAATAGCACGTCTTAAAATAAGAAAGTATAAAAATCAAAGAATTTTAAAAACCATTTAGTCATTCAACCTTCTCGAGAATATTAATCAAGAGGTGATAAGGTAAACAAAGTATGTTTTATGATACGTTCACTCAAGAAAGTGGTGATAACTTAGAAGTCGCAAAAAAATTTGCAAGTGAACAAAAATTTCAAGTAACATCTTTTGGTGGAACGCCATTAATTTTAGTTGTTCAGTTAGGCTATATTAAAACAGTTCGATTTTTTTTAGAAGGCGAGGATTGTCCTGAAACTTTTAAGCAACATGCGATTCAAAATATTAACAAGGTAATGTATTTTGGACAAATAACAGCACTACATTATGCCGTAGAAAACGGATCTGCTGAGATGCTACTGTTATTGCTAAAGCACGGTGCCGATACAACGCAACAAGATATCCATAGTCAAACGCCTTTATCGAAAGCTGTTTATTTTGAAAATTTAGAAATCATTGAGATACTGCTTAAACAGCCTAACCCTGGTTATCAGAAAAATAGTTGGAAGGAAACACCATTAATTGAAGCACTTCGAAAGAAAAGTATTAAAATTTCTGAACTATTACTAAATTCACAAAATGAAGTTTTACAAAAACAATTGGCTGAATCAATCAATGAAAAATCATCCAACATGGGTAAAACAGCATTGCATTGTGCGGTAGATAATCCGGAAGTCACAGTCATTCATATTCTAATGCTCTTGAACCTAGGTGCGTCTTGTATAATAGAGGATCTACATGGATATTCACCTTTAATAAAAGCAATTGAAAATAATCGAGTAGATATTGTTGAGTTGTTTTTAAATCAATGCTCAGTGAAAAATGCGATTAACGATGTATTTCAACCATCTGGGTTTGAGACAACAATATTACAATGCGCAATAGCGCATAAAATGCCATGTTGTATCATCAGTCAAATACTTGAAGCGGGTGCAAATATAAATTATAAAAACAGATCTGGTCTTACAGCTTTGCACAGAGCGATAGGATACGATCAGAGCATAGAACAAGTTGTCTTTTTGTTAGATAACCGTGCCGCGTGTAATGTAATTGATGATGACGGTAGAACCGTTTTATTTCAGGCGGTTTTTTTTCAACGTGAGGATATTTTTGCTTATTTATTAAGTGAAAAAAATCCACAACAAATGCAGATATTACAAATCCTTAACCATCGACAAGACAATAAGTCGTTATTAGAATATACATTTAGTGATATAGATCCACCAATGAAATTTAGAATTGCAATTAGACTTCTTGTTGCGGGTATAGAAGTAAATAACAAGATTGCTGAAAAGATAGCATTTTATAAAACACAACTCGTTGATGAAATGGAACGATTATTTTTAATGCCTGAATATTTTAATAATCTAATTAATATTAAAAAGGCTTTACTATTTTTAGAAAAAGCAAATATTTTGGATGGAGGAGAAAAAACACATCCTATCATTACACAAGGATTTTACACCAAGAAAAGATTTGGAAGAATGCCTAACAAACATAGATCTTCCACACGTCTAAATAAATTATGGCAGTTAGCTAAAACCTTACAGTTACGTTCTGAGGAACTTCAGCGTCTATCGAAAGGGGCGGATGATTGTGAAGTAGATGAAGCTTATCATAACGAAATGAATATGATTGATTCAAAGAATACTGGCGTTGTTTCAATTCCATTAGTTAAAATAAAAAAATAATAAAGTAAGAAAAAGGAGACAAAAATGGAATTATCTCCTTTTAAACACTTTTCGAATTAAGTGTTTATAATTTGTTTTCTTATTGTAAATGTTATTAGCGTCATCCAGGGCTTCTCTGTCCAACAGCCCCGTAGCCGTAACCCCTATGTTGTTGTTGAGATTGTGGCTGTGGTAGTAGCCCACGGGCCTGCGGACTATAAGCTTTGTATAGCTCACCTAACCTTCCTTGCGAAATTGAATAAGCAAAGTTTTTAGGTTCTCTTGCATCTTTACCCTTAAAAACATTCTTATAATAAGTAATTAATAGATTGGAGGCTGTGTAGGAATTAAATTAAGAAATATTATTGAGATTAATAAAGATAAAATAATATATTAATTTATATTTCTATTAATAGATGTCATCCATGACAATCTAAAATTATTCCATCTGTAATTAATTAGACTTTCAATCTCTCACCTATTTAGCCCCACCTTCAGCTTTATGAATGGCTTGATGAAGTGTTGCGGGATCTAAATTTGCTTTTGCAAAAGATTGATTGGTTGGTAATTGAAATGCGAGGTGATAGATGGGTGCAAAAGATAATGATGCTTGTTTAAGATCAATTCCTAATACATGACCACCTATTTTACGGTCTGCTGTGACAAAGTGTAAATGATATCCTGGTACGGCGATACCCGTCCAATATTGAGGAAACCAAAAACCGACAATGGAACCTTTGACATGATTTAAATTAAATATCGCTTGATTTTCTGCCGCTACTGTTAATGGTGGATAGGGTTTAGTTTGTTTGCGAAGACTTCTCAATTTTAAATGTGAAAAAGTGCCATCAATTCGAATGGCGTATGGAATATTGTGATTTTTAAAATGATTAAATAATATTGAGTCAAGTTGTTGATAACTTTGGACGTCAGATAAAGAAATATTTTGATGTGTGGGTTTAAAATTAACAATTTCTGCAAATGGTGCAACTTGTTTTGGTGAAACTTTTACTAATTTACCTGAAGCTTTAATTTGAAAAAACTGTCCATCAACAGCAACCATTTCGCCATTGATTGCCTTAAATGTTCCAAGCCCCATCGTTCCTTTATTAAATAAACTCGCATAATGGATGTTACTATCATAAACTCCTCGTGCAAGTGAGCCTATGGTGGCGACTTGATATAAGGTATTCGCTTTGCCACCACCTGTTTCTTTAATAACAGGCGGACGCGAGTAATATTGGCTTAAAATTTTATGTGTTTTTTTAAAATAAGGCGTATTGATGTGTTGTTCATGTGTTTTAGTGCTCGACCAGATTTCATGAAATATTATATGATTTGGATCTGACGAGTAAGTCATTTGATATTTAATATTGCCCTGTTCTAAACGAGTATGTTGAATAATTTCATTTAGTAAAGGCTTCACTATTTTTAAAGTATGTGGTTTAAAATAATAATTAGCCTCAACCTTTAAAGGTTTTGCAAAAGAGAGGGTAGTTAAACCCAGTAAAATAATTAATGCTGAGATGTTATAGTAAATTTTCATTTTATTATCCTGTCGAAAAATTTAAATTTTCTGTTAGTAATTACGTTGGTGCCCTTATAAAAGGGCAAATCTTGATAATTATTAATCAAGATTTGCAACGTTATTCTTTTACTTAATTGAGCTTGAGCTTTTATTATCGAGGTCCTCGACGTGGTAGCGGTAAAGTCTGAGCAACAACAGGAGGATGCTGAGGCAATTCGTGAGCTTGTCTTGGTCGTTCTTCTTGTGCTTTTATCATAGCTTGTTCTGCTTCATAGACTCTTTCACTACAAACACTAACTAATGACTTAAGGAATGATGTTTGCTTTTTGGTTTTGTCATGAAAAATAACACGCGTTTCGCTATTATCTTCATATAAAACACTTCTCTGTTCAGTTACAACAAATCTTCTTGCTTCAATTGTTCTTTTTGTAGGGTTAAGCGCGAAGCCAATTATCGTAAATTCCGTACCTTTTTGAATAATTGAAAAGTTTTGGCCGCCTAAACGTTGATGCTGTCTACCATACATGACAAAACCATCACCGAGAGCACACGGACGAATATGACCAGTACGACAATACTCATAAAATTTTTTAATGAATTTATGAAACTTCTGCGGGTTTTCATATCCTTCTATTACTACTTCACTTTGAGGATCAACTCTTCTTTCAGTAACACCAAGATCTGCAAAAATATTACGTGTAGTAGTAGTAAAAGGATCATGGTCAGGGGCAGCTGCAGGACCAGAAGAATCTTTAGGATGAGGAGGTGTTGATGCCATTTTATATTCTCCAATTAGTAAGTTATGAATGTATAAATTTTAAAGTTGTGATTAATTCATGAAGTTAAATTCTTTATAAATTTTTAATTTAACTCGACTTTTTAATATTTTATCAAGACACATACATTTGGTTTACTTCGATTAATGTATTGAAATAGGGTTTTATTTGATTGAAAGACTAATTTTGTCATCAAAATGGGACTTTTTCAGAAGGTGAAAAATAGAATTTTATCAGATATGTAGAATTGAGATAAATAATAGTATATTATAACTTTTCAGACGATTAAGCACAGCACAAGCGATAATAAACATGTCTACATTAAATAATAATAATTATTATGATATTGCCTGCTCCGAAAGCATTCAGCAATTTTGTAAGCCATTCATGAAAAAACTCAATATTACCAATGTTTCGTATACTCGTTTTAATTGGGATTTTACTTTTCAAATGATTAACACGGACAAAAATTTATTAAAATATTTTGATGATAACCCCTGTAAGATTAAGCATGGCATGCTTCGGATCACCAATTTAGAGTTGGTTGAACTCAGTAATCAAGCGAAAAGAGATGAGCAAAGTGCTTGGTATCAAAAAATTTATATAAGTAAATTTGGTTATTACCATGGCATCATGATTTTTCAATTTAAGTTTGGTTATATGGATTGCACTTGCTTTTTTAGTGACAAAAATAATATTAACTTTATTCGTGATATTGAAAATCATTATAAAGATGTTGTGAATTTTGTCATGGCCTTTCAAAGTTATATAAAACCCACACTAACTTTGTTAAAGCCCCAAGCAAAGAAAATTCATTTAAGTGAAATTTCAAATTCTGGCCTACGATTTTTAAAAGAATGTGTGAAAATTAATTGGCGATTGCCACGCGCAATTACGCAGTTATTTTTGCCAGAAGAATATAATCCACTACCTTTAAATATTAAAAATAAGTATAAACTAGATGATCCTTTTGACTTCGTTGAATTAAATCAAAAAGAATTAATTATTCTCCTGATGTTAATACATGGTTTGAAATTTAAAGAAATTGCCAAAGAATTGAAATTGTCAAAATATACAATCAGAGATTATGCGATCATTATTAGAGATAAATTTTGTTACGATGACCTTAAAATATTATTGCAAGATCTACATAAAATGCAATTTACACAAAAATATTTGCCTCCAGTCGCATATGAGGGATTTAATACAGAATTATTCGCAGAATATGTTGACTCTCATCCAAATCTTTATCAAGTAATTGATGAGTTAACGAATCCTACACAAGAAACAATATGATAAGTTGTAAGTAATGAATAATTTAAAATTATTACTAAATAAAATTAATCCAATTGCAACCGGTCAAATATTGCAAACTGTTTGCAAGCCATTAATTAATTTTCTAGATATAAAAAATATATCCTATGTTCGTGTGTATTCAGATAATACATTAATTTATTTAAATACATCGCAGCAATTACCTCTGTTTCTATTTAAAAATAATATATTTACATTAAGTATTTTCGATAAAGCGCTCTCCACGAATGGACTAATCTTTGAAGATAATATTGATGACAATAATATGGAGGTTTCGACGTATTTAGAAATAATTAAAAAAGAATTTGGTTTATTTCATGGGATAAGTTTATGTGACTCAACCCGGGAATATATCGATATTTTCACTTGTCATGTTGCGCCTGAATATAATGATTTTGCAGATATCTATATTACGAATATTTCGTATATTAAAGATTTTGTTAGCTTCTTTAAATGCAGACTAAATTCAACTATTGAAACGATTAAAGTTTATAAATTAAGTTTGGGAGCGATTAAATCCATAAACAATAAATCTGATATATTTATTCATTCAGATAATAAAGATACAATTAATCAACTTTTAACAAATAAGTATAAAAAATCAGCATGTAAATATTTAATTGGTTTATTATCAGAGGGTGATAACGCCATTTTTTATCTTGATCCACCATTTTCAAAAATTGCAATTAATACAAAGGAATTAATCTTATTAATCTATTTGTCAATGGACTACAGCTATAAACAAATTGCGAAATGTCTTGGGTTATCATGGTATACAATTAAAGATAGAACAGACTTACTTATTGATAAATTAGGATGTAAAAATAAAAAAGATCTCACACTATTGCTCAAGAATCACTATATTATTGAGAATATTGTTAATCCTAATATTGAATTGTTTTGTAAAAACAAACGTAAAATTAGATTAGATGAATCTAAATAGATTAAAAGAATTGTCTAACAACTGCCCCTCAATCAAAATTCATCGCTATAATATCAGCCAAGTCTGAACGTCAAATATAGCCCATAAATAGGACAAAATTCAAATCTTACCCTAATTCACTGCTGTATTGAAAGTTCAGTCATTAGTGTTCATTTAATATAATATAACATCTTAACAATATTGAGATACAAATAACAATGAACATTCATATTTATGATTATAATAATACCAAGCCGATTAATGAGAAAACTTCTTTCACAAAAATGATTCCTGATTTTAAAGAAATGTCCATGGAGATATTGTTGAATACTAATAAATATCTTTATATTTCTAGCGCTGAAGAAATATCAAATCAGCTTAATTTAGATCAAATGTTATCCTTAGTTGATTTTGAAAAAATGTCACTATCAATGCCAGATAGCTTCATTTCTTATCACAATGAGAATCCAGCAAGCGAAGTAGAAAATGAACTTGATAAATTATACAAATTATCCAACATTCATCGTTGCTATAGTATTTTAAGAAAAAATGACTATTGTAAATTGAAGTTTACTCTTTCTTTAAGAATGCCAGTTAATAATTCAAGTTTTGTATATCGTTCAACCATCAAAAATTTTGAACTTTGTTGTATTCATTTATTTAAGATGAAATTACCTTTTATTTTAAGCAAACTCCCAGAGTTAGAATATTTACCTCTTGCGAAAGATGGCGATGTGATTAGAAAGTTGTTACTTGATTATTATAATATTAAATATAAAAAGTTGACCAAGTCTGAAGTCAAAGTATTAACTCTCGCCGGTGCGGGATTTAGTACCGAAAAGTTAGCGCAGATGTTAAATTTGTCCTATCATACGGTCACAACGTATCGAAAACGTATTTTACAAAAGTTACGAGCAAAAAATATGACTCATGCGGTGAAAATCGCCCTCTTAGAAGGGCTTATTACATAATCCTGCACGAGTTTTAATTTACGCTTTGATAATTAGAGTGCTGAATTAAAAAATAAGCTTACTCATGTTTTGAGTAGGTTGCTCATTGCCACCTATTTTGGCAGAGCAAGTCATTAGTAGATATAAGGCACCAAATAAAATAGTGGCGAATCCAGCCATCACAAAGCAGAGTTTACAATACCCTCGGTTGTCACGAGTTATACCAAATCCCGCGACTTGATCATTATTGCTAGGTTGGCCAAATAGACTTCTATACATGATTTTTCCTGTTTAATTTTTAATGTAAAAATGTAGAATCTGATATTCATTGCTTAAACCAATTTCTTGGTAAACTATGATTAATATCAACAAATAGTTCAGAAAAATGACCAGAATATTTTCTATATAATAAAAATAAAACGGCGATGACAGATAGCACACAAAATCCCGTTCGCAGATTTCTAGTTATATTATTGTTTAATCTACCTGGACATGGATTTAATATCCTGTGAAGGAAATTAAATATAGCTTTAGCATCAATGGGATTTTGACGATTTAACATAATAAATAAACTGCCATTTTGTTTTTTTAATTTATATTAGTACACAAACTAAAGAAATTGTAGACCTAGGAAAAGTGATCTTATTGAATTTATCTCTACTTCGAGTCATTTTCTGAAAATGTTGTAATTATTACAAATGTTCATTCTAATAAAACAATCTACATTGATACGCTTTTTCATAGTATTATGTTGACGTAACTTACATTCAATAATAAAGAGGCTTTAAGTATGGGGATGTTAATTGATGGAATTTGGGAAGATACAGCTATTATTAATAATAATGAAGAGGGCAGTTTTGTTCGACCAGACTCTGCATTCCGTCATTGGATTAAAGAAAATACAAATATTCCACCCATGATGAATCGCTATCATCTTTATATTTCATATGCTTGTCCTTGGGCGTGCCGAACAATAATGTTATTACAACTTAAGGGTTTAACACATGCGATAAGTTATTCGACAGTGACACCTCTTATGCTAGAAAATGGTTGGGAATTTACTGATACTTTTCCTGATAAACTTAATCACTATAAATATCTACATCAAGTTTATACTAAGAGCGATAGTGCTTATACTGGCAAAGTGACTGTTCCAGTTTTATGGGACAAAGAAAATAAGATCATTATTAATAATGAGTCAGCTGATATTCTGAAAATGATTAATGAAGAATTTAACGAATTTGCCACAATTCAATTCGATGCTAATCCACTCAAACATCAAACTGAAATTAATGAATTAAATGAATTTATCTATAAAAATATTAATAATGGCGTATATAAATGTGGCTTTGCCCAATCACAAAAAGCCTATGATGAAGCATTTGATAAATTATTTAGCGCATTAGATGAAATAGAATTAAGATTAGCTACTAATCGATATTTAGTCGGCAATGTGTTAACGGAAGCCGATATAAGATTGTTTACAACACTCATCCGTTTTGATGTTGTTTATTATGATCATTTTAAATGTAATTTAAAAGCAATAGAAACCTATCCAAATTTATCTGGTTATGTCCGAGATATTTATCAAATTCCTGGCGTGGTGCAAACAGTCGATTTTGATCAAATTAAAACTCATTATTATGCGAGTCACAAAAATATTAATCCCCTCGGGATAATCGCAAGAGGGCCATTATTGGATTATAATACAAAGCATAATCGAGAAAAACTTTCTAGTTAGTGTTTAAAAAGAGACAAAGTTTCTTAGTTGTCTAGTCATTTTATGTTAAAGTTTATTTTTTATAAGGTTAAAAATGAACTTTTATGGATAATATCGCTGATTTAGAAAAAACTCAAAACAATAAAGGCTTTATGCATGGCATGACGCCGATTATTAGAAAATGGTTAACATTTTCTAAAAATTCAGAATTACCGATCCTCGATATTGGCGCTGCCTATGGTGTAGCAACGATTCCAGCATTATTAAATGATAATAAAGTTGTCGCCAATGATATTTGCAGCGGTCATTTAGAACAATTAAAAATTAGGACACCAAAAGCGTATCACCATAATCTCACTTTAAACACACAATATTTCCCAACAGACTTATCTTTTCAAGAAAACGCCTTTAAAGCTGTTTTATGTTCACATGTATTGCAGTTTTTGGATGGCGATGAAGTCATTGATGGAATAAATAAAATATATAACTGGTTGGTCAAAGGTGGTCGATTATTTTTACTTACTTACACACCTTATCATGAAACATTAAAAGCATTTATTCCTGAATACGAAAAAAGAAAATCTCAACATGTCAATTGGCCAGGATTAATTGCAGATAAATTTATTTATAATCAGTCTTCATTATTATCAAAAAATCTACCTAAAAGAATTCATCTTTATGATAATGATATTTTAAATCCGGTGATCAGAGCGGCGGGATTTAAAATCATAGAATCAGAAATGTTTGGTGGTGTTGAAAATGGCGTACCTGAACCTTTTGTTTTAAATAAAAAAGAATTTATTGGCATTATCGCTGAAAAATAAGCGTCTTATTCTTTTTCAGTATTTAATCTAAAAGGATTAAAATTAGTTTTATAATCGAATACATCAACACTTTCTTTTACTTTCAATAGATGTACCGCTATGGTCCCAGGTATTGCCAGTATAATGGAAGAGAGTATTTTAATTGAAAAAGATACGGTGATCATTTCGGCTAATCTAGAATTAGCGACAATGCCATAATAGGTTATCGCATCGACTAAAATAGTAAACGCCGCTTCACCAAAAGCAGAAGATGTAATACTTCTCAACCAAAATAATTTACCACGAGCTAATATTTTTAGCTTGGATATCGCATATGCGTTAATGAATGCGCCTAGCAACACGGCAATAATCGTTGCTAAATAAACGCGCGGCATGCTGCCAATGACAAAATTGAATTCTTTTTGATGATGAAAATCCAGCGGTGAGGGGAGTTTGATCATTAAAAGCGTTAATGAAACAAAGATTAATTCACAAAAAAGCGCCGTCCAAATTAAACGTCGTGAAATGTTAAAACCATAAACTTCAGTGATAATGTCACTTAGAAAATAACTCAGCGGGAATATTGCAGCAGCACCAGTGGTGACGACAGTTCCTATTTCTAAATATTTATAAGCCAAAATCATCGATGATAGCATCACGGTGATATAGATCATGGCCAGAGGTGTTAAATATTTATATTGTTTAAATCCTTGTTTCTCGATCATATTATTTTCGCACATTCTCTAATTGCTGGAAGATTTTGATGATATCTTCTTCGGTGGGAATAAGACTAGTATTATTATCAATAATGTTACATTCTTGATGAATAAAGTGATTGTCAGTTACATCATTTTCTGCGGGTTCTGTACTAAGTGAACCAAATTCGTTTTCATAAACAAAAACAGCTTTCGCTGTTCTTTTATCTAAACAACGCGAAAGATAAGATAACGGTTGATTGTGTTTAGTATTCACTAACGCTAATTTCGTCATCGTTTGAATGTCGTCTTGTGAAAAACAGTCAATGAAATTGTCTTGATTCATAATATCTTCAGGATATGAAGTAAAAGTGCTATTTTTACCCGAGACTTGTACCCTAATTACAAAGTGTTTAGCTTTTGTTTGCAAAATATTAATTACCTTACATTGATAAACAGAGTAGGAGTCTTTTTGGATAAGACTATAAACCTTGGCGATGTAACCAACGTAATCAAATATATTAGTAATTTTATTATGTTTATTCATAATCAAAACCCAGCTATATTCAATCAATAATATTATCAGGCGCATATTATTAATGCAACAAATAATTATTCTGAGGTGAAGATGTTTTTATTTGCTCAAATACCATGAGCTTTGGCTTACAATTATATTTTAAATAGTCTAATCAATACCTCATCTGGAATATTCAGCAAGGATAGTTGAAGCCTAAAATATCAATTCATAATAATAAAATAATTATCGAGATAACTTTAATGGCAAGTGTTGAACCGAATCCTGCATTACAAGCATTAATCTTAAAAGCAGAGCTTGAAAAAAAAATAAAAGAATATCATGCAAATCAAGGCATATGTGGCTCTACAGTTTCTGGAGGGATTAATTTAATAATTTGGCTTGTTGGAATAAGTTTAATTACCCGTAGTTTTGATTTAAGCATTAATACCACGCCTCACGCTATTTCTACGCTTGAACATTTTGGTCATGGCATCTGTCTTTTAGATGATGGTTGTTCTTTTGATCAATATGATCGTTGCAATTATGTTAGCGATTTAACAGATATCATTGGATCAATTTGTCAAAACGTTACAACGACTTTTTGGGATGTTTGTTCGAACACTATCGATGTCATCGCTCAAACCTGCCAAAATCTATGTAATAGAATTAATGATACAATGGATGAAGATGCAGGCGTACCTTACTTGATAGGAGGATTTGCCACGATAAGTTTTGGAGTGATTCATTCTTTTTTTGTAACTATTCCGCATAAATGCTAAATAGTTACCCTGATAATACTGCCTAACCTGGCAAAGCCAGGCTAACGGCACTTAAGGGGATAATCGCGATTCTCCCCTTAAGAATCCCCATCGCGTGAGGAAAGTCTTTTCTTTTCAGCGTTTCTACGTTTTTGCTTAAATTTGGTGAATAGTTACCTTTTTTTTATTGTTCAAATAAAAGAACTGAAATACTTTTGTTAAAGCAATTAGATTTGGATGATAGGTTTAAGCGAAATCTTGAAAGTCTTAATATCCCAACATATGGTAACAATTTAGATGATTTACCAATTAATGTTGTTTTAAATGAATTAACACTTTTAGCAGAGCAAAGACCTTCTTTTTTGCACGTAGCATGAAATAGACAGCATAAAATTAAAACTCTGTATAGATGTATGTGAAAATATAAATTGACTCAAAAACGCTTGTTTTTAGCGTATGTTACGACTATCTTTCTATATAAGGAACTGTTTTTTGTGTGTTAAATACAATAAACAGATGACCTCATGTCAATAATGAAAAGTCGAAATCAAAAAATGAGAGTGGGTTAATATGATAGTTCAGAGCCAATTTACGCCTGCCTGGTGGATTGCGAACAAGCATTTACAATCATTGTGGGGTTATGTTTATTCAGCAAACACGAAGCCTATTTTTAATCGTTTTCGGATCGAGCTATCGGATGGTGATTTTATCGATTTAGATACTTATGGTGATTCTAAGCAAGATATTGTCCTCATGCTCCATGGTTTAGGTGGTTCAAGTCAATCTCACTATTTAAGACAAATGACGCCAATTTTGGCTGCGGAAGGTTATTTTGTTGTTATTATGAATTTTCGGGGTGCCAGTGGTTATTTTAATCGTTTACCGCGCTTATATCATGGTGGCGAAAGTAATGATGTTTCTGCCGTAATTGATTATCTTCAAGACCAGTATCCTTTAAAAAAAATGAATCTCATCGGTTTTTCGTTGGGTGCAAATATTTTATTAAAATATTTAGGTGAACGCTGTGTGCCGAAGGTGATTGAAAAAGCAATTGCTGTATCTGTGCCATTCGATTTAAAAGTCGTGTCGCAATCTCTCAAAAATTTGCCCAACCATCCATATCAAAAATGGCTAATGAATGATATTAAACGGCAAGTACTGGCTAAATTCAGCGAGCAAGAAACACCTATTGATTTAGATAAATTAAAAAAATTAAAAGTATTTTGGGAGTATGATGAATTAGTCACGGCGCCTTTACACGGATTTAAAAATGTTCATGATTATTATCAAGCATCAAGTTGTAAATTTTATTTAGATAAAATTAAGACTACAACATTAATTATTCACGCCAAAGATGATCCCCTTATTCCAACATCCTGTATACCAAAGTCAGATCAATTATCCACATCGACACGATTGGAATTAAGTGAACAGGGCGGTCATGTTGGGTTTATCAGTCAAAAAAATAAAATGCAAAGTCATTATTGGCTAGGTGATCGTGTTGTTGAATTTTTGCATGAGTAAAGTGTTACTGAGATAATTATTGTAAAATTTCCACAATGAAATCTAACATGACTTTTACTTTTTTACTCATATAGGTTTTACTGGGATACACCGCATACATGCCATATTTTTCACAATGGAATTTATCTAAAAGTGTAATTATTTTTCCTGAGTCGAGTTCTTTTTGAATGGTAAATTCAGGTAAACAGCTTATTCCCATACCTGAGGCTACCATGGTTTTTAATGCGATGGCACTATTGGATTTAATTTTACTTTGGATATTAATGATATGTTCTTTACCATTGATTAAATAACGCCATGTTGTAGGGAAGTTTTGACTATGATCAAGGCAGATATGATTGGATAAATCATTTGGATTTTTGGGTGTGCCATGTTTTTTTAAATAGGAATGACTGGCACAAGTTAATTTGGACCAGTCTTTTATTTTTTTGTAATAGAAACTTGAGTCAGGAAGGCTACCACAATGAACAACAATATCAAATCCCTCTTTAATCATATCAAGTAAATGATTGCCATTGATAATATGAATATTAACGTCTGGATATTTTTTTTGAAACTTATGTAATTGTGGCGCTACCCATAAATGATTTAGTGAAACAGGTAAGGCAATTTTAACCGTGCCGCTTATTGTTTCTTTGAGTTCATTCACCGCTTTTGTGCCAGCATGAAAGTGATTTAATATTTCGATAGCTTGCTCATAAAAAAGTAAACCCGCTTCAGTTAAACTGATATCGCGAGTGGAACGATAAAGTAAGGTGGTATTGAGAGACGTTTCTAAATGTTGGACTAAACGCGTTATTTTTGATGTGGACAAGGATAGCGCTTTGGCGGCTTTCGCAAAACTTCGGTGTTCGACAACTCGGCAAAAGGCATTTATCTCGTGAATCATTGATTTCAATATTTGCAATTAATAATTGCAAATATTACATATTATCTTCATAAAATGCAATTGATATAATCCCCCTAATTAAGCAATAACAGATTGTAGAGTATGGTAAAATGTTAAATCCAGGACAAGAATTTTCAGTGAACGATTCAAAGTTAATTAATCGGGAACACTATATTAAAATTATCTTTATTTTAATGCCGATATTAAATTTTCTAAATGGTATTAATATTGATATCTATGCGCCAGCGATGCCTTATTTGAGTTTATATTTTCATACTACACCTATCATGATGAAAAATACGATTTCGGTGACTATTGTTGGGTGGTTCTTTGGTGCAATTATTTTTGGCATTTTAATTGATCATCTCGGGCGAAAGAAAACATTAATCCTTGGATTAGTTATTTATCTGATCGCTAGTTTTTTTGCTATTTACGTTACAACTATTACGCAATTGATGATGGTAAGATTTATTCAAGGGCTGTGTACTGTTTCGATGGCGATTGGGGCAAGGGCTGTTCTTGCTGATGTGTTGGAAGGTAAGCAATTAACTTATGCAATTATTTATACTTCTATAGGTTATGGACTGGGTCCGATTATTGGACCTTATATCGGTAGTCTGTTACAAGAATATTGTTCATGGCAAGCATGTTTTTATTTCTTAACCTTATTTAGTTTATTGATGATATTGATGGTGATGTTTTTTGTAAAAGATATCCACCGCGTAAATAAAGTGTTAAATTTCAAAAATTTTATTGTTAAAGTTAAAACAGTTATTCAATGTCGACCATTAATTATTGGCATTTTCATTTTAGGATTAACCCAAATTTTAATGTTATTGTATTCAATGTTAGGTCCTTTCCTAGTTCAGCAATCATTGCATTTATCAGTTAGCCAATATGGAAGAACCGCTTTATTTGTGGGATTTGGATATTTAGGTGGAAATTTACTAAATCGTTTGTTACTAAAATATTTAACGGAAAATATCACTTATGGGATTGCCGGTGGATTATTAATTATGGCGTTAATACTTTCATTTGTATTTGCGTTGTTTTTTCAACTTAACTTAATCAATATTTTATTACCTATAATATTAATTAATATTAGCGCGGGAATTATATTTTCAAATACAATGGCAAAAAATTTACGCTTAACGCCATTAAATATTGGGATAATGCTTGCGGTGCAAATGTCTTGTTTGGCGATAATCGTAGTAATGGGGCTATTCATTACCAGCTGGGTTCATGTCACTAATTTATGGCAATTAAGTATAATCTATTTGAGCGTAATTATCTTGAATTTAATTTTGATTAATTCATATGTTAAATGCAAATAGACTTATACCTTTTTTTTATCTTGTTGACGATTTTTATATTTAATTTGTCGTTTAACTTTTTTAACATCATCCATATTTGAACCAATATGTTTTTCTCCGCGACTTCTAGCGAGTTGACATTGTTTTTCACGTTCTGCAAAACGTTGTTTTTGCTCGGCACTTAATTCGGGATAACAATGAGGACAACTGATCCCTTGTTGATAAAGTGGACTTTGTTTCTCTGTTTCTGTTAATGGATAACGACAAGCGTAACATTGATCATAATCACCTTTTTCGAGATCATGATTAACGGCGACTCTTTCATCAAAGACAAAACATTCCCCTTCCCACAGTGATTGTTCAGCGGGTATATTTTCAAGGTATTGTAAAATGCCACCTTGAAGATGATAAACATCTTCAAAACCCAGTGATTTTAAATACGCGGTTGATTTTTCACAACGGATCCCGCCAGTGCAAAACATAGCAATTTTTTGTTGTTTTTTATTTTGTAAATTATTTTTTACATATTCTGGGAATTCACGAAATGTTTTGGTATTGGGATTAATTGCATTTTTAAACGTGCCAATTTGGCATTCATAATCATTTCGAGTGTCGATAACCAGCACTTCAGGATCGCTGATTAAATCATTCCATTGTTCAGGTTTCACATAAGTACCAACCACTTTAAGGGGATCCACATCTTCCACACCCATTGTGACAATTTCTTTTTTGAGTTTAACTTTAATACGATTAAATGGAATTTCTTCATGATAGGATTCTTTATGAGAGATATTATCTAAACCAGGAAGTGTTTCGAGCCAATCATATAGCGCTAAAATATTGTTCTCTTTTGCGGCTATCGTTCCATTTATGCCTTCTTTCGCTAACAGAATCGTACCAAATATGTTATTTTCATGCATGAAATCCAGCAATGGTTGTCTTATTGCTTGATAATTGGGTAAAGGAATGAATTTATACATAGCTGATATCGTATACTTAGACATAATAAATCCCGAAGTAGAGTAATAATTTATAACTAAAAATAACGTAGGCGATATTACTACATGATGACTAGTCTATACAAGTATACTTCCGTGACGATGATTTATTATAAATTCGATTTAGAGAAAACGGTTATAAAAATGTTTGCGCATGAAAAATATAACATATGAGACTTTTTTTCGATGAAATTTACTAAATCTACGTAATAATAACGTAAAGAAAAATAAAACGTTATAATATTTTAAAACCAATTTGGTTATTACTTGACTAAACTCATAATCATCGATTGCCATTCATCAATTAAGGGGTTTGTATGAATATGCCTATTCGTATAGTTACTGAGTCAGGACAAGAAAATGCAAAAAATGTTGAATTTAATTTTATAAATATGGATTTGATGAAAAATCATTTCGAAACTTTTATTAATTCAACATCGAATAAAAAAGGAAACTCTCAATCAACAACAAGTGAAAAGCAATCTCTACAATCCTCATCGATAAGCACATCGATTAATAATGAAAATAGTCAAATATATAGTGAAACGAATGCTATTATAAATAATCATGCTTTATCTTTTTCAATTGATTCAGAATGGCAAGAAAGTACGGTGTTATCTTCGGAAATGTCTATTATTCCACAAATAAAAAAAATGGTTATCGAACCAATAGTTGCTGAAGATGTTATTGTGACTAATTATGTCGTATCTGATGAAATTCAAACAAACTATTTAGAGCCAGTAAAAGTTATTAGTTCAGTGATAAATGAGTTGCCTATTTCACAAACTACGCTATCGACAGAAACAATTATTGTTTTGCAATCGACTATCGAACCAGCCGTTATCCCAACTGAAGAAGTTAAACCTGTGGTTAATAATCCCGAATTGATTGTGCCTGAAACTAACATAACCCAAACAAATGAAACTGTAGTAAAAGAAGAAACAAATCTTATCGCAACAGTAGTCGGAAAGCCTGTTTTTTATAGTGATGGAACACCAAAAATATTATTAGGTAGTACCGGGGATGATATTATTTATGGTACTGAAAATAGAGATAGATTATTAGGCGGTAGTGGTGATGATGAAATTTATAGTTATGGCGGCAATGATCAAATTGCAGGTGGCTCAGGCAATGACATCATCTACGGTGGTGATGGTGAAGATGAAATACGAGGTTCCTCTGGCAATGATACCCTTTTTGGCGAGGCGGGTGATGATAAATTAAGTGGACATGTGGGGGATGATTTTATTTCAGGTGGAAGTGGGAATGATTATATAACGGGTTATGATGGTAATGATTTATTATTTGGTGATGATGGAAATGATACATTAAAAGGCGAAAAGGGTAGCGATTATATTGATCCAGGTCGTGGTAATGATTATGTAGAAGCCGGTAGTGGTAATGATTTTGTTTATGATACTGGCGGACAAGATAGAATTATCCTTCATGAAGGCGATGATAGTTTTCGTTATGATATTATAGGCAATCAGGGTTTTAGTGATTTTATTGGCGCCGATGCGGGTTTTGATACCTTAATTTTAGATGTGAATAATGAAATCGCGAATACGGCTTGGTTTAATCAAGCCATAAGTGATTTTCACCAAAAGCTTTCGACTGCAGATTCAATTACTTTTAATTTTAAAAACTACGATCCCACTCATCAATTTATGCAATTCCAAATTAACAATGTGGAAGATATTATTCTTAATTTCATCGAGGATGTGCCACCACAACCGCGTGATGAACCTGAGCCTCATCCTTTAGATTTGCTTGAAGTAAAATATAGTGGCTTATTAAATGGCCAAGGACAAACCGTTGCTATTTTTGACACAGGGATAGACTATAATTTAAATGCGTTAGGTGGTGGTTTAGGACCTAACTACCGAGTTGTGGGTGGTCATGATTATATTTGGACAGATGATGATGACCCATATTCTGATAAGCATTGGCATGGTACCCATGTTGCGAGCATTATTGGGAGTAGCGGTGAAAAAGCTTTGGGGTGGGCACCTGAAGTTGATTTTGTGATATTACGTGCTTTTGATGATAATGGATCGGCTTGGCCTTCATCTGCAATTTATGATTCAGTCAATTGGTTGATAGAACATTTTAATGATTTTGAAAATCCGATTACGACAATAAATTGGTCAAATACAGCAGGGATAGTGCAAGCTAATGCTGAATATTTTTATGATAATAATGTTTTTTTCTCCGCGGCTGCGGGAAATAGTTTTAATGGAAATATAGGAATGTCTGGTGCTGCTGCAAGTCCCTTTACTGTGGGCGTGGGAAGTCATGGAAGTAGTGGAACACTCGCATCAAAATCTCAACGTGCGGAAGGTATGTTGGCAGCAGAAGGCGTGAATGTTAAAGCCTATGTGCCTCTAGCCAAACGCACAGAAAATGGAGAGGAAACCGTTGAAGCTCATACAGGAACAAGCATGGCAGCTCCCCAAGTCGCTGGTGCTTCTATCGTATTAAGAGAATTAATGGAAATCATTAACGGTGAATCCGTTAATCAAGATGATATCTATAACGTCATGTATGAGACAGCGAAGTTAGTTTATGACAGCAAAACCAATTTAACGTATCATAATTTAGATATGAAAAGTGCTATTGCAGCAGTAACGCCTGAAGATGACTTTGCCAATGATACCCGAATTGCCGAATCCATTGGCGTTATTGAAGACGCTTATACTTTACGAGGATTCATCTCAGCTAATTACATTCATGATAATTCTTATAATGGCAAAATAATTGGGATCAGTGATTATGATCTTGATTATTTTACTTTTACCGCCTCACACAGTGGGGAGTTAACGTTAACGGCAGAAGCGGTAGGCTTTAGTACGATAACACCTAATTGGTTAACAAGTGAAATCAATCCAATACACATAGAGGAAAATCATTTAACACTACAAGTTACGCAAAGTCAATCTTATACGTTAGGCGTCACTTCTAGCCAAGCAATTGGTCATTATAAAATTACGTTTGATTATGCTGAAGTCAGTAATCAAAATAGCTCTAATAATAATCAAACTGATAACGACTCTTTTAACACTTTAGCTTGGCAAGATATTTTTGGACAAGGTGACAATATTGCTCGCATTGAAAATAATATTAGTAATAATAATGAACTAATACCCCAGGAAAATACCCCGATTTTAGACGTAAATGACATTAATGCTGAGTTAACTTATTTAGAAGTATTAAATTCATAAATGTCTTTGTAACTAGACACTTTAAATGCCCGAGGGAGGATTTAAGAAAAAACTACGATTAAAGATAAGACTCGTTGAATAATATCTATCCAAAATTACTGTGTGGTTTTAATAAAATAAAAAATAAAATCAAAAACACACTAAACAGGAGTGTTTTTCTCTAAATATTTAGGCTATTATCCGCATCGAATCATAGTTGATCGAGCCCATCAATTTTTAATTAACTGTGATTTAATAGACTCAAAAATTAGTGAAGTTAATCATGACGATACAAACACCAATTCCAAACTCAAACTCAACATCAACATATATAAAAATGTTTCCACAACCTGAAGGTGGTGTTGAATCATGGACATTGTTGAAGTTTGTTATAGAGTTAGTTACTAAAGAGCTTTCAAGAAACTCACAAATAGTAGCAGAACCAAAATTTATTGAAGAATTAAGTAAATATCTTTCCAATAAATTTGGGAAATTTTTGGCAAAAAAGGATAAATTTGCTGAGATTCTTGTGCTTTTCATCTTACGAACTTTTACATTTAAAATGTTTTCTTCTCAGCATAAAACAAGTAATAATCCTGATTTTACAGAGCTTGATAAATTTTGTGATATATTAGTTAAAAAATTTGCGAGCCTAAAAACACAACATTCAGTGGGGTATCTTCTAGAACATAAGGCAAAAATTGAGTCACAAAATGAAGAATCCAAGGAAGACCTTGATAAAGATTTATCTAGAATTGTTGATGATGAACAAGTCACAGGTTTGGGATTTGATGATAAATCAATCCTAAAAACGGATGGTTCATTTGATGAGGTTGTGCATTCTGAAAAGTTTAAGGAAAAATTAAAGTCAGTGCAGGTTCAATTAGAAGAAAATGATTACGACAATTTTCGGAAAATACTTTATCATCTATTTTGTCAAAATACGGCGATTAATTTATTTACGTTCTATAAATATTTTTCAGATCAATTAAAAAAATTAAACTATAATTTAAATTCATCAATAGAAAAATTTGAATTGCAAGTATTGCCAAATCAACAAATTAGAATTAAATATCATGTGATCGCCTGTGCAACATCTGCTGAATATCCAAATCCAGCAACGGATGAATTATTTTATTGTTGCCAAGAATATACTTTCTTTTTTAAAGAACGAAAGCTAAAAGCTCACGATACTTTTATAAAAGCGACACCTAATTTAACTGAAAGAATGCAAAGCCAAAGTTTAGTTGATAAATACGATTCTTCAAGTTGGTCTGGCGCATTGTGGAATTCCTACGATAAATTACCCGATTCGGCTCAATATGCTGTTTTTTTCTTTTTTTGTGTTGCCACTATTTTTACTTCGATTGCAGATGCAATTACTAATGGTCAAGTTATTCCAAAACCAACAGATATGAGAAAACTTCCTAATATTTCAGATAGTGAAGTTTATAACGATCCAACATGTAGATTTGATGATAGACGTCAAGTGGTGAGAAGATTTTCTTTTTGAGTTATTTATCTAATAGTATGATTTTTGAGTGGATTATAATTTTGGTCAAGTAGTTCGGTCAATTTAGATTCAGCTTTAGAATAATATTCTAAAAAGGTAGCTGCTACCATTACACAAAATGTACTAACCTTACCCTTAGCATGGGTTGCTAAGGCTGAAAATTGAAATGACGCACTGGATGCGGCAGACGATTTTGATGGTTCTGATAATTTATGCGGAGTTGGACTAGCAATTGATAATGGTGGTAAAACCTTTTTTAAAGGTGGTTTTATTCTATTGGTTGGAAGATGAGTTGGTGATGGAATACTTGTAGATAGAGCTGGAAGTCTTTCATCTTTATCAGTGAGCGAAATAGTCGCCATTACTTTTAAATCGGTAGATATTATATAATCTTTAAGTATTGCATTTCTTGTTTCAGAGATAGTTGAGCGAGGCATTTCCTTATCACTCGTTGCTTTGTAAAGCGCTCTAGCTCTAGCGGTTGTATCTCCAGGTTCTGTTTTTGTTGCTTCCGGTTGATTTAAAACTTGCGAGGAAGGGTGCGTTTTTAATGTAGACTCTGCTGATTTACTTAACATCTTTCCAAGTTGCAAAACCTGTTTTTCATTGGGCTCAAACGTTTTATATCTTTTACACTGAGGAAACCCTTGAGTTTGCCATTTTTCAAAGAGTTCAGCTTGATTCGTCTTCGCTCCATGACTTGGTTTAGCAGCAAGAAAATCATGAAAGGCATCTTCCATGACACTTGGATTAGTTTCATCGATATGTTTTTGTGAAATGAAATCTTGAAAAGCGCGTTGAAAGTCACAAATTTCCTGGCCAAATACAACAAGAATTAATTGATAACGATTTGCATCATATTGACCTTTAACACAAACATCAAAAAGTAAATCCATTACACTGGGTTCAATTTTTCTATCAGGGACTTCTGATTGTCTCAGCCAAAATAATTCAGCACTAAACAACTCATCACTAATGTCTTCTAATAGAGAGAGAATTAATTGTTGTCGTAAAAACAAATTCGAAAAATGATCAGAAATATATTGTTCAAATGTAGTAATGTCCAAAGGAGGAGAACACTCAAACCGTTGATTGAATTTACGAAGGAGCTCAGGACTCAAGTAGCGTGTCTCGGAACTTAAATAAGCAGCAAGATCATCAAGTGTTACCGACATATATCTTTATTATCAATTAATATTAGTGTTAATTATACATCAAATTAACTTAATGCACAATCTGTAACGCTCTGATTTGATATTGTTTCTAACTAATATTAGTGAGATTTTACGTAAAGAAAAATGAAAGGCTATTTAAAATTAACCCAAATCAGGTATTATTTTCTTGCGACCAAAATGATATAGTATAACAAATCGGTTGTTTAGTAGAAAAATGATAACCCCAATTCCAAATGAAGATCATGTGGCAATTAATGCTTGTGATGAAATCGCTGAAGTTTGCCAACCTTTAACTCAATTATTTAATATCAACTATTTTAGTTATCATCGATATTATTTATCAGGCAAGCATGAAGATATTTATTTAACTCGCCAAGAAATTACCTGTTTAGTTTATTTTTTTAAAGGGTTAAATTATCCTCGCATTGGGCAAAAATTAAATATTTGTCAAATTACCGTTCAGCGACATTTTGATGCGATTCGTAAAAAATTTAATTGTCATAGTCGTAATGAATTAAAAGATTTATTAAAAGATACCGAATTTAATTTATTGGTGAAGCAAATAGAATATGAAGAACAAGTGATCAATAAACAAAAGAATTTAGATACTCATTATATATTACAACATCCAGTAAATTTCAGTGTCGGTACTGATTAACTGTAAAATCAACACATCATTCCAACGTAGTATATTGTCGGTCTTTTTCTTATCTACATAGTGCAAGTTTTTTCTCTTGAGTCAATACTCAAATGTTTTAATGAAAAAAATATTGTGGTAGAGTTACGCGACTTCTGAGTAGAGACTTCAACAACATGATAAAACTAAAATTTATGCAATATTTGCGTACGATAGGTGTATTAATCGGGTTAACGGTTTTGTTAAGCGGTTGCCAATTAGCGTTACTTCATCCAGACGGTAAAATTGCAGCAGCTGAAACTCGAATATTAATCGAAGCTTCATTAATTATGCTTATCGTCGTGGTTCCAGCTTTATTACTGACACTTGTTATCGCTTGGCGCTATAGTGTTAAACGTGAATCTGCAAAATATTCACCTGAATTTTCCCATAGCCTTTTATTAGAATCTATTTGGTGGGGAATTCCTTGTATCATCATCATTATATTAGGTGTTATCACTTGGGTGAGTACGCATAATTTAGATCCGTATCGTCCGATGCAGGATAAAGTTAAACCGATGGAAATTGATGCCATTGCGTTAAATTGGAAATGGTTATTTATTTATCCTAAAGAAAATATAGCAACAGTAAATTATATTAATTTCCCAGTAAATACACCGGTCGAATTTATGATCACGTCTGACGCGCCGATGAATTCATTTCAAATCGATCAGCTCGCAGGACAAATTTATGCGATGGCTGGTATGAGAACCAGAATTCACATGATGGCAAGCAAACCTGGCAAGTATCGTGGTTTATCTACAAATTACAGTGGTGCAGGTTTTGCTGATATGACGTTTACTGCTGATGTGGGTAGTAAAGAAGATTTTGAAAAATGGGTAGAGCAAGTCAAAGAATCTCGTCAACACCTTTCTCTCGAAGAATACGGTAAATTAGAAAAAGATAGTATTAATGATCCCGTTATGTATTTTTCAACAGCAGCTCGTCACATTTTTGATTTTGCAATTGAAAAATACACGAAGCCTAATGTCACGATTGAAAATTTTGGTAAACAAAATGCCACTTTACCCGTAACTAAAATGGATAAAAAAGATGCTTGAACAAATACTCTTCGGTAACTTAAGACTCGATTCTATACCTTTTCAGAATCCAATTATTATGGGTGCTGGTGCATTAATGGCAGTAGTCGTGATAGCAGTTGTGGGTTCTATTACTTATTTCAAAAAATGGAAATATTTGTGGACGGAATGGTTAACTACTGTTGATGCTAAAAAAATTGGTGTGATGTATTTAATTTTAGCGTTAGTGATGTTGTTGCGTGGTTTCTCCGATGCGATTTTAATGCGTTCGCAACAAGCCATAGCAGTCGGGCATTCAGCAGGTTATTTGCCACCCGAGCATTACGATCAAATTTTTACTGCGCATGGCGTGATCATGATTTTCTTTATGGCGATGCCTTTCATGTTTGGCTTAATCAATTTGGTTGTGCCATTACAAATTGGTGCAAGAGACGTGGCGTTTCCCTATTTAAACTCTTTAAGTTATTGGTTAACAGTTGTTGGCGCCATGCTCGTTAATCTTTCATTAGTTATCGGTAAATTTGCGGCGACAGGTTGGTTAGCCTATCCGCCATTATCAGAATTGGCTTATAGCCCGGGTGTTGGGGTGGATTATTACATCTGGGCTTTACAAATTGCCGGAGTGGGCACCTTGCTCGCCGGGGTAAATTTCGTGGTCACCATTTTTAAAATGCGTGCACCCGGCATGAAATTAATGCGCATGCCAGTTTTTACTTGGACAGCATTAGCGGCAATGATTCTTGTTATTCTTGCCTTCCCAATTTTAACGGCAACTTTAGGCATGCTAGCCTTAGATCGTTATATGGGTATGCATTTCTTTACTGCAGGTCACGGCGGCAACGCCATGATGTATATCAATTTGATCTGGGCTTGGGGCCATCCTGAAGTTTACATTTTGATTTTACCTGCGTTTGGTGTTTTCTCCGAAGTTGTTGCGACTTTTTGTAAAAAAACATTATTTGGTTATACCAGTATGATTTGGGCAACTATCGCGATTACCTTTTTAGCTTTTATCGTTTGGTTACATCACTTCTTCACCATGGGGGCAGGACCAAATGTTAATGCATTTTTTGGGATCACGACAATGATTATTGCTATCCCAACCGGTGTAAAAATCTTTAACTGGTTGTTCACCATGTATCGCGGCAAAATCACTTATTCTGTCCCGATGTTGTGGACGATTGGATTTTTAACGACTTTCACTTTAGGCGGCATGTCTGGTGTGTTAATGGCGCTACCTGCTGTTGATTTCCAATTACATAACAGTTTGTTTTTAGTCGCACATTTTCATAATGTGATTATTGGTGGTGTCGTATTTGGCTTTTTTGCTGGATACAATTATTGGTTCCCCAAAATTTTTGGTTTCAAACTCGACGAAAAACTCGGTCGTTTGTCATTCTGGTTTTGGTTAATTGGTTTTATAGTTGCCTTTGCACCACTTTATGTTTTAGGTCTGAAGGGCATGTCTCGTCGTCTAGAACATTACAATGCTGGCTTGGGTTGGCATCCTTGGTTGATTGTTGCGGCGATTGGTTCGGCTATTATTGCTGTTGGGATCTTTTTCATCGTCTTACAATTACTCGTTAGTATCAAGAATCGTGAAAAATTAAAATGTGGTAGCGATCCATGGGGTGCACGTACTTTAGAATGGTCTGTGCCATCACCTGCACCATTTTATAATTATGCGGTGACACCGGTTGTAGAAGATCGTGATGATTTTTGGCACCAAAAACAAGCGGGCACTACCAATATTACGAAACCTAAACAATATCAAGATATTCATATGCCAAAAAATACAGGCTGTGGATTTATTGGCGCTGTATTTTTAGGCATATTTGGCTTTGCGATTATTTGGCATATTGTTTGGCTCTCCTTATTTGGATTTTTTGCTGCGATCATTACTTTCATTGCGAGAACGTTTAATCGTGATATCGATTACTACATCAAAGCTGATGAAGTCGCAAAATTAGATGCTGAACAAATGGCGAATGAGAAAAATATTTCGATTGATGCGGGTGGTGCGGCAAGTAACCCAACAACGGGTGCTGCCAATGACCCATCGACAAACCGTTAAGTTAGGATAAATAACAATGACAGAACATGCAATTTCACACGAACATCATCATCACGATACTGATGGTATCGATGTGTTTGGATTTTGGATTTACATTTTAACTGACTGTTTATTATTCGCGACATTGTTTGCGACTTATATGGTGTTACACAATAATACGTTTGGAAGTCCTGGCATTAAAGAATTAGCCAGTCTTCCCTATGTTTTTATTGAAACGATGTTTCTATTAACCAGTAGTTTTACCTATGGGTTAGCTGTTCTTGCTATGTATAAAGGTAATAAACCTTGGCTTATTAATTGGCTTTTAGTCACATTTGTTCTCGGTGCCTGTTTTGTCGGAATGGAAATTAATGAATTCATTCACATGGTGATGGAAGGTCACAGTTGGCAAGTCAGCGGTGCGCTTTCTGCATTTTTTACTTTGGTAGGAACACATGGTTTGCATGTCACCATTGGTTTAATTTGGATGCTATTATTAGTGTTTCAATTATTTCTTTACAAAGATTTAAATCGCACGATGGCTCGCCGAATTACCTATCTTGGTTTATTTTGGCACTTTTTAGATATCGTTTGGATCTTTGTTTTCACCATAGTTTATTTGATGGGAGTAGCATAACCATGTCAAATCACAAGAATGATTTATATATTGAATATGGTGTTTCACCTAAAACGCTTACATCAAATATTACAGGTTTTATCGTTTGTATTATTTTTACCTTAGTTGCATTTTATCTGGTATGGAAACGCGAAACAATTGGTATCACTACTGTTTTTGCTGGATTAGGTATATTGGCGGTTTTACAACTTTATGCTCAAGTTGTTTTCTTTTTAAGAATTAATGCAAGCAAAAAGGGTGCATGGAATTTATGGCCATTTTTATTCACGATATTAGTTGTATTAGTCGTGCTTTGTGGTTCTTTATGGATCATGATTAATTTAAACTATAATATGATGAATTAAGCGTTATTTTAAAATTTATATAACCCATCAACTTAATAGTAAATTTTAAATTATGATATCTTTTTACTATTTGGTTTTGGATATTAAGAATGTTAAGTTTTAACGTTAGCGCTATAGCAAATTATAAATCTATTTAGCAACGAAACTCTTTTAGTAAGACCTAATCGAGATAAAAAGAAATAATCGATTAGAAGGCGTCTCTTCGGAAATAGAATTATTATGGCTTATAACAAACACAAGCGATTTTACCCTTGCCATTAATACGCTTTTCATTAACATCTTCAAAATTATAATAATATATTTTTTCAATGATAAGTAAGCGCCTAAAGAACCCCATAATTGAAAAGGCATAATGTTAAATCTAAGGAA
>CAYGUK010000040.1:0-31937 GCA_964352985.1 uncultured Legionellales bacterium | reverse complement strand
ATTTCTGCCTGTCTCGTGGGCTCGGATATGTGTATAAGAGCCAGTGACCACCGAGTTGTTTATTAAAATCCCCTTCGGCATTTAATCGATCATTAGCACGACCACCATTTTGTAAACTATCATCGCCGTAGGAAATTAAATTATCATTGCCTTCGCCACCGTTTTGTTGATTATCGTTGCCAAAAGCCGTTAAGGAATCATTGCCCGCGCCACCATCTTGATAATTTTGATCATCTGCGACAATTAATTGATCGTTACCATCTTCACCGAATTGTTGATTTCGATCACCTGCTGAATAAAGTTGATCATCACCTGTGCCACCCATTTGAATATTATTATCGCCAGATGAATTTAATATATCATTTTCTGTTCCACCAGATTGGAAATTATAATCACCAGTAGAATTCAGGTCATCATTTCCACTATCACCAAATTGTTGATTAAAGTTTCCTATTGAGTCTAATTGATCGTTATCTGTTCCACCAGATTGGAAATTTTGATCGCCATGTGATGATATTTGATCACTTCCTTGTTCGCCATAAATTTGATTAATACCGGCTCCACCAGTTAATACATCGTTACCCGTGCCGCCATGAATAATATCGTCACCACCTTCACCTTGGATTACATCGTCGCCTTCGTCACCATATAAAACATCGTTACCATCACCACCATTTAAAACATCACTTCCAGCGCCACCGGCAATAGCATCATCCCCACTATTTCCATCGAGCACATCATTCCCATCTCCACCTAAAATTTTATCATTTCCTTGCCCACCTAAGACGACATCATCACCTTCGCCACCAAAAATTTTGTCATCGCCATCACCACCATCAATAACATCATTGCCTTGTTGACCGAGAATACGATCATTTCCTGCATTACCCTGAATCGTATCGTTACCGTCTCCACCGAATATACAATCATCATCTGCTAATCCATAAATATGATCATTTCCGCCCAATCCAAATATGGCATCCTTTTCTGGTGTGCCAATTAATGTATCGTCACCTTCGGTTCCAATAATAATATTTTTAGCATCAGGGCAAGCGCCAGGAGGTGGTGCAGGTGGTGTTGGATTAATATTGGGATCAATATTAGTATCTACGCCTGCTATATTACGAGTTGAAAAATCATCATTTTGAGGATTGAATAATTCATCATCGCGATCTGTTAAATCAGTATTAGCAGGATCAAACAAACCTATATTGGGTTTACCATTTAGTAAATCGTCACCAGGATTTTTAGATTGAAATTCATCGTCAATTGTTTGTATAGAACTGCCAAATTCAAAATTTTGAAACGGAATAGAAAATGCAATAAAATCACTTAAATGAAATTGTTGATTTAACGCATCTGTAATTAAAAAGTTATCACTGAATTCGACTTCGTATGTTGTACCATCTAAACTAAATGTTGCAGAGTAAGTATTCTTAATATAGTTTGGTTGAAACTGAGTAACACTGATATCACTTATATTTGTATTGGCAAAAATTAATAAATTTTTTGAGCCTAAATTTATATTAGGATTTTCTGTTGTAAGTTTATTATTATGATTACCTTCGATCACAATACTGACTTCTGGATAACTAATCGCAATGCCGTGATGACCAACAACAACTTCGGGTTGTGTGTTATTTAAATCAACATCGTATTTAGCTAAATCAGCTTCATCGGCTCTTTCAACATGTTTTAGTGCGTCACTTGCTGTTAATTTAATATTTTCAGGATTAGATACATTAAAGGATTTTGATTCATGTTGATTATTTTGCGTTGAATTATTATTAGTTGGATTCATTTTAGCCATGTGTGCTTACTCCAAAATCTTTGCAATAGAGGTGGTCGTATTTTTCTATACTTATATTATACAGTATGGTTGTGATTTTGCTGTTTCACAAGTCCGAAAATAGCATAGTAAAAGTGAGAAATTCACCGTAAAAGCTTGAATAAAAGACATTTATCGTTGGCAAATTGAACAATAGACACTTGTGCGCTGCGCAATTTTAATCGCAAGTAACGGTTTTTCACATTGCATGCAGGCTTTTCCTTCACGGCCATAAACGGCGAATTCAAATTGAAAATAGCCGGGATTATTTGTGCCACTCACAAAATCACGAAGCGTAGACCCACCAGCATCTATTGCTTTGGTTAAAATATTTTTTATGTGCGTGACTAAAATTTCATATCGTTTTAAAGATATTTTATTTGCTGATCGATTTGGATGAATCCCGGCGTAAAATAATGCTTCATTCGCATAAATATTTCCAATCCCAACGACGACATGGCTATCCATGATAAAATTTTTAATCGCACAAGATTTATTTTTTGCTAATTGATAAAGATAGTTCGCCGTAAATGCGTCAGTCAGAGGTTCGATACCTAATGAGGCAAGTAGCGGATGTTTCAGAGGTGAATCAACTGTCCAAATGATTAAGCCAAATTTTCTGGGATCGTGATAATGTAACCAATAATCATGATTGAGTTGAAATAAACAATGATCATGTTTTTTACGTTGATTATTATTTTCAACAATACGTAATGAGCCTGACATACCCAGATGAATGATTAAACTGCCATGTTCAAAATTGATTAACAAATATTTTGCGATGCGTTGTAACGAGATAATTTTTTTATTTGATAGAATTTCAGGTAATTTTGGATTTAATGGTTGTCTAAGTGCTGTTTGATAAATTTTGACAGCGGTAATGGTTTGGTTAACGAGATAAGGTATCAAACCCCGTTTAGTGGTTTCAACTTCAGGTAACTCAGGCATAGCAATTTACGTTTAATCTTGATATAAAGAGTGCATTGTAGTTTTACAAACAGATAGGGGCAATATGAAATACATTTTAATTGCACTAATGTGTGTCATGTTGAATAGCTGTTTTTATATGGGTTATGCTGCGGGTACTGCGGTAAAAGTTACCGGTGAGGGTGTTCATCAAGCCATTCGAATGGCACCTGGCGCCTTAATTATTGCTGCAACTTAATTAATATTTGGGTAGTGTGTTGAAAAAAATATTTTTTATTAGATCACTTAAAGCAAGCTTTGGGCAATTAAACTTTAGTCTAGATATTAATCGGAAAATTTTCCACACCTTGCATCGGGTATTATTAATGAGTGCAATTATCATGCTCACCGCATGTCGAATGGCGCAACCATTAAATAGCGATGATCCACTTATTATTAAATATAAAGCACGAGTGGAACCCACACAACATCATGAACCTGGGCTAGAATGGGTAGCTTATCATTATACTCATTGGCGTGATTGTAAATTAGATTGTCCATTACGTTGGCGCAGTCGTAACTTCGATTGGTGGCGAAATACCGAATATGCAAAATAAATGCCCTTGTGGTTTAAAAAATGATTTTCAGGAATGTTGTGGCCGTTTTATCAATAATATCGATATTCCTCAAACGGCAGAACAATTAATGCGTTCGCGATATAGCGCTTATTCCATGGCAAATGTTGATTACATCGAACAAACCATGCGTGGTCGTGCGCTAGAAGGTTTTGATAAAGTGAATGCTAAACAATGGGCATTAACTGTCGATTGGCAAAATTTAAATGTTATTCAAAGTCATCCAGATAAAAATAATACTAATATTGCATATGTTGAATTTATAGCGAGCTATTTACATAATCAACAGTTAGAAAAAATCCATGAATTATCTTGTTTCGAAAAAATCAATGATAGATGGTATTACGTTGATGGTGAAAAACCAAAAACATTACATAAAAATAAAGTGGGACGTAATGAATCTTGTCCTTGCGGTAGCGGTAAAAAATATAAAAAATGTTGTGGTTTTAATTAGTCTCGACCATTTCAATGACGTCATTTTCTAATTCTTTAAATTCCCACCAGTTACTATCGAGTAATTGACTTGGGCAAAGATTTTGTAATGCATGGAGCATATTACTTGGGACTTTAGGATTTTCTTTACTTAATTCTTGAATTAATTTTGCCACTTTTTGTCGAGTTAAATTAATTTGTGATCCACATAGATTACAAGGAATAATAGGATATTGTTGTTCATTAGCGTATTTGATAATGTCTTTTTCTTGGCAATAAATTAAGGGTCTGATAACAATATGGGCTTTATCATCTGTGAGTAATTTTGCAGGCATTGCTCGAATCGCACCAGAATATAAAATCGACATGAGTAGAGTTTGAATTGTATCATCGCGATGATGACCAAAAGCAATTTTGTTAAAATTATTTTCTTTGGCATAGCGATAAATAATGCCACGTCGTAATCTAGAACATAGTGAACAATATGTTTTGCCAGTGGGCACTTTTTCTTTGACGATGGAATAGGTATCTTTTGATAAAATTTCAAAGGGAATGTGATGGTCTTTTAACCATTCGCGTAAATTAGCATCATTCCAACCTGGTTGAGATTGATCTAGGGTGAATGAAAAAATTTCAAAATCGAGTTTGGCTTTTAATTTTAAAATGTAGAGTAAGCTCAATAACGTAAATGAATCTTTACCACCAGATAGACAAACTAACACACGATCACCATGTTGGATCATATTGAAATCAGCAATCGCTTTGCCACAATAATGTAATAATTTTTTTTCGATTTTGGAGTGGGTAAACAAAATAAATTCCTTAATTCTAAGATTTTCAACACAAGAGATTTAAATTGAGAGTAGTATATTTCAATGTTTACAGGAGAACAATGGAATTATATCAGTGGACTTAAGTTGCGTTACCTATAGGAAAACAACATTTAAATAAGCTCCCAACACCGGGTTGGCTTTGTACTTGTAAATTTCCCTGGTGTCGCAGTAACACATGTTTGACAATCGCTAAACCTAAACCCGTACCGCCGCCTGCTCGATTGCGGCTACTATCAACTCGATAAAATCTTTCGGTTAGGCGATTGAGATGGTGTTGATCAATACCCACACCTGTGTCTTTTACACTGAAATTTAAGCCTTTTTCGTCAGCATACCACCGAAGATAAATTTCGCCATTTTCAGGCGTATAATGAACAGCATTAAACACTAAGTTAGAAAAAGCACTTCGTAATTCGACACGATTACCATAAAGTGATTCTTTCGTTTCAATGCTTAAATGAATTCGATGATTGCGCTTACCACTTAAAGCAATAGCATCTTTTTGAATAATATTTAAGAGTGATTCTATATCAACGGCTTCTTTTGGTTCAGTTTGTGTGTGTCTTGTTTCTAGTCTTGAGAGTAATAATAAATCTTCAACAATGCGTTCCATCCGCGCAGATTGTTCGGACATTTGATTAAATAAGTTTTTCCATCGACTAAGTGATGGATCGTCAAAATCGATTAATGTTTCTAAATAGCCTCTAATAACAGTTAAAGGTGTGCGTAATTCGTGAGAAACGTTTGCAACAAAATCTTTACGCATTTTTTCTAATTTTTGTAAATTCGTGACATCTTCCATGTGAATAATATAACCTTGATTTCGATAAGGTAATATCGAAACGGATAGGGCGCCAGGACGACGTAAGGATTCATCAAATTGAATTTGGTAACGTTTTTTTTCTTTATTTTCAGAATATAAATAATCGATAAAATCTTGGTCTTTAATAAAGTTTGTAATGGGTTTACCACTGCAAGAAGGTGATAATGCAATTAACTGACTAGTTGCAAAATTCCACCATTTGATAAGAAAGTTTTTATCAAGTGCAATAATTGCATTAGGCAATGTATCAGCAAATGCCTTTAACATATTTATTTCTTGATCGATTTCATTCTTTAAGTTGTTCATGATGATTTTTCGTTATGCGGATAGAAAAACGGTAACCACTACCACGTACTGTTTGTATCAATGCGCCACGTTTTGCCTTTTTTAAGACATTGCGTAATCGACGAATTTGCACGTCAACGGTTCTTTCATCGATGTAGGAGTTTGTTCCCCAAACATGATCGATAATTTGTGCGCGACTATAAATGCGATCACGATGTGTAAGGAAAAAATATAATAATCGATATTCAGTGGCGGTTAATTTAATAAAGTCACCATCAATATTAATTGATTGTGTTGTGGTATTAAGAATTAAACCGGGAATTTTAATTAAACCATCTTCGTCTTCATGAGTTGAACGTCTAAGGACAGCTTTAATTCTGGCGATTAATTCTCGTGGTGAAAAAGGTTTTATCATGTAGTCGTCTGCGCCAGCATCGAGACCACGCACGCGATTATCTTCTTCTGCTTTGGCGGTTAACATGATAATTGGGATTTCTTGTAATGCGGATTCATGACGAATGCGTCTTATGATATCTAAGCCGCTTTTACCTGGGAGCATCCAGTCTAATAATATTAAATCAGGTTTGTTAACATTAATACTATGAAAAGTAGATTCTTCATCATCTGCAGTTTGGCAGCTGTAACCTGCTAAGTCTAAATTGAAGCTGATCATTTCTCGAATTGCAGGTTCGTCATCAACGATTAGGATCATGCGTTTTTTGAAGTCATTTTTCACATTAATACCTTGGTTTAGAATAAAATCCATGATGTACGCTAACTATCATAAAGCCTATATATGACAAGAATATGACAAAAATTGGATTTTAAGACATCTTTGTCATAATTATAGCTTAAATATCGTTAATGCATGAAAAGCTAGTGATAAAATACCGGTATTTATCTAGTATCTCTCTAATTTTACTCTGTTTCACAAGCGATGAATTAAATATGTATGGCTATTTTAAATGTTCAATGTTTCATTCATGTTCTCAAATTGAATTGATGGTTTGTCCAACTTTTACAGTGTCGTGCATAACATGAAACTGTGTTATGATGCAGCCCAGTCTAGAGCCGTGACTTTTCATCATTTTAAAATAATAGGGAGTAACTCTGTGACAACGGTAAGTAAAAATCAAACCGATTACAGTGCGCGCATGATGAAAGTGTTAACTTATATCCAGCAGCATATTGATGAAGAGCTAACTTTAGAACAACTTGCAACTGTGGCTTGTTTTTCGCGATTTCATTTTCATCGTATTTTTGCTGCGTTTGTTGGTGAATCGTTACGGTCTTATATTCGTCGTTTAAGAATCGAAAAAGCGGCAGGCAAAATTCGTTTTAGTGAAATGCCCATTACTGATATTGCTTTATCATCAGGATATGAAACACCGGCGGCATTTACTAAAGCATTTAAACAAATTATTGGTGTGTCACCACGAGAGTTTCGAGTGCAAAGCCAACCCATTATTCACTCCATTAAAACCCTCACGGAAAATGAAGTAAAAGAATTTAATTTACCGTGGAAAATTGAACAGTTAAATGATTTGACCATATTTTTTGTCAGAAGAACGGGAAAATATGAAACCGCTTCTTTTGAGGCTTGGGAAGTCATGTTAAAACTCGCACATCTTCAACAATGGTTAAATGAAAAAACACGGTTTTTAAGTATCGCGCATGATAATCCAACTATCACGCATGAAGATCATTTGCGTTTTGATGCTTGTGTCACTGTTGAAAAAACAATGCAACCTATAGGTGAAGTGGGTAAACGTGTCATAAAAGCTGGGCGATATGTGTGTTTTACTCATTTAGGTTCTTACGAAACACTGGAAGAATCATTCCGCCAAATTTTCGTTTATTGGTTACCGCAAACTTATGAGATTTTGCAAGATAGCGAAGGATTTTTAGAGAAGGTGGATGGATTTGAAACAAACAATACCTCGAGTCATTTTAAAATTTATTTACCTTTGCGCTAAAAATTTTTACCCCGATTAATTTGTAATTTATGTACGGTGTTTATGTTTTTTTCATCTTTCTGAGATATCGCTTATGAAGTGGATGAAATAATTAGTCCAAATTAAGGGAATATTTTAATAAGGAAAAACCACAGTAAAAAAGGGATTTTTGCGAATAAAATCCATAAAACAAAATGTTAATAAAAAATATTTTTTCCAAAAAATTTTAGTTTGATTACTATTATTACAGGTTGTTAATAAAATCTTCATTAAAAAAATGACCATACGTTCATATTAATTCATTGAATTTATTAATAATAAATTCAATTTCATGCAATATAAAACTTGTATATGCGTAATTTATGATTAGGAAGGTATACTAGTACCCGTATTTCCTCCGGTAATCACCCCGCATGAGTCACAAAATCTTAAGATCTACTTGGTAGGATGAAATTAAGTGATGGATAAAGATATTTCTCACAAGAGAGTGTAAATGTAAGTGATTAACAACGGTCGTGCATTATACACATCAAAAAACAAAAATCTAGTCTTGTGCAGAAAATATTTTATTTAAGATTAAGGACGCTCGTGCATCGTAAATAGGTACTAAGGCTCGTAAGTGGTATTACGAGAAGGCTCGTCAACTCTGGTTAGGACGACTAGAGATTTTTTTGGAGGGTGCGCTATGTCTGTGAAGATCAAAATAAAAATGGCATTTCACGCTGTGTTCAACATAGTAATGACTTTTTTCAACGTTTATTTATTTCTGTTTAATTATCCTAAAAGAATGAAATTAACCTTCATAAGGAGGTTGTCATGAGTCAAGATGCATTAGTTCATCAGCCTGTAGCTGAGGTTGTTGCCCCTAGAAAACAATTAGAAGTTTTTACCGATGATCTTTGTGGCACGTTATTTCACAAAATGGAAGGTTTTGTGTCCAAAGCTGAAGAAACATCAGCTCAAGTGGCAACTAAGAAAAAGAAAAAAAGTGCAGCAAAGATTGAAAAAGAAAAAGCAAAAGAAAAAGCTAAATTAGAAAAATACAAACAAGAATTTACTACCGCTATCAAGGAGGCTGTGGCAAAAGGTGAAGATGAATCGCGTTATTTTGAAGCTCAACAATTTGCTGATGAATTAGATGACCTTCAACAAAAAGAATCTTTATCTGTCTCTGAAATTAGAGAAAGAGCTTTATTAGTAAGAGAAAAACAAGAAAAGTTAAGACAGGCAAAAAATGCATTAGAAGTAGCAAAAGCTGGTGATGGCTCAATTGTTATTGCTAGAGAAGCACTTGGTGAAGCTAGACAAATATCTGATAGAAATAGAGATCAACTAGATAAAATTAACAGAACTGCAAAATTTCGGCGTCAAATAATGCAACAAGTGACGCGTATGTCTGATGCTCTTCAAATAATGGCAACTATTGCAACTAAAAAGAAGGAAATATTATTTAGCATTAGCGTTACTTCTGAAGAGATAGGTGAAATAAAAAATAACTTAGAAAGAAATCAAACAAGGATTGATGAAGAATATACTGAGATTGATCAATATTATCTGGGAAAAATTGAAAATAGGCAAATAGATAAAGATGGACAACTTACTTCTGCAGAATTAAATGGCGCACTTAAACGAGCTTATGATTTTTATGATTCTTTAAGTGTGGACAATATTGAAAGAAAAAATTTTCAAGATCATGAATTAACAAAAGAAGCTATTGATGCAGAAGTAAAGAGGATAAAAAAACTATTAGGTGAACTAAAAAAAGCGTTAACGAAAAAAGCAAAAAAAGAAACTGAAAAACGGTATGAAAAATTACTTGCACTGAAAAGAAAATTAGAAAAAGTTGAAGCTATGGAGAAGCAAAATTTAGAATTAGTGCAGGTATGTATTAAACAGAATGGAAGATTTTTTCAACCAGGTGTAGCTATACCTGAAGATTCAGAATGGCAACCCTATGTTGCGCCTACGGTTTTCCAAGGTGGCGCTAATCACGATGGATTTTTCAATAAATTATCTTCGCTATGGAATTATGGCGTAGTTGAATCACCGTTTGCGGCATATCAAGAAAATACTGGAGTACAGGAAGTTCATGATGACGCTGTTGCTGTTGGCTCAGCTGCATTAATGGATCCTCGGATGATGATGCCTGCTACTACTGCTTCAATATCTATATCGCAGAGATCAAATAGGGATAGTCAACTAGTAAGTCGCAATAATTATAAAAAAATATTGGTACTTAAAGCTGAGGCAGGAAGGTTTAAACGGGCCTGCGCTTATATAGTAAATGGGGTATACAATTTTTTTAGATGGGGTCTTTGGGATCAAAAATATGCTTGTGCAATGCATCTTGCCATCGCAGAGACTATCATAGAACGTGCTGGAAAACTTTTAGAACATGCGGAAAAAATTAAAAAAGATATTTTAAGAACTAGTAAAGCAGAAGATCTTACAAAAAATGATTTTTTCCTTGAAATGGTTGAAAAGTTAGTCGATGCAGGTGCGCCTTTTGATTTACAATCCATCCGTCAATCAGTAATGCCACAAGCAGGTTTAGATAGCGCAAACATTTATGAATATTACCTGGTTTTACAGCAGATTTCTGACTTGTTCTCAGAACAACACAAAAGAATGGTTGAAATTTATGAAAGTGAAATAATGCCATTAAGTGGAAGTGGCAGTGCTCATATTAAGATTAAATATTATGAAAAAACTCAAGAAATAGCCGCAAAATTTTCAGCCATACAAGCAATAATAGAGGCTGTTCAACAACAAAGTGAATGGATTTTTAGACCAAGAGGTGAAAAAGAAAAACAAATCTATAATGAAGTAAGACATTATGAAGAATTGTTTGGTGTTCCGTTAGAATATCGATTAACTTGCTCACCTGATATTATTTTAGCTTTAAATAAAGTTGCTGTAGATGTTGAAGGGTTTGAAAGTAGATTTTCAGATGGAGAACACGATATTTCATATTCGATTGATGCAAATGGGGTATGTGATTTTGGTGATCTATTACGAAATGAAAGATTGATAGATTTAGCTCTGAAGCAACTTGATATTATAAAACCATTTTATGAAGATGAAAGTTTTGAATTTTGTACTATGGTTGAAAATGAGCTTAAAAAACAAAAATTGAGAATTAATTGCTGTTATGATATTGCCTATCGACAATTAGTTGCTTCTCTTAAGAAGCAAAAAGAATCTTTCTTGCAAGATCCTTCTAGCATAGACATGCAAGCATTAATTCAACGATTTTATAACGCTAGAAAATTTTTCAGTGCTTATAATAACCGTAATCAATTGACTCCAAAACAAAGGGATGAAATTTATCATATTTCTGATTTGAGATGTTATTTTGCAGGGTTGGTTGCTAATGGCTATTTCTTCAACGACACGACACAAGAATTTGATTTAGCTAAAATTCGAAGAATTGAAAGAATAGTAATTGATGCTACAAATTGCAGGGATAAACCTGAATTAACGGATGCATTCCTTCATTTATCAGATTTACTTAGTGGGGATACACCTTTACCCAAAAATGATCAAGAATTAAAAGCGTTATGTGAAGATCTTGCTTGTTTATTTCCTGATGGTTTTAATGGTGCTAAAAATTGTCTACGTTCATTTGCTAAGAATTTAGCCCAAAGGAAATTATCATCTTGTGAAGCAGTGACATTTATAAATTTAATTTTTAGTAAACAGGAGGCGGATGCCTTAATATCTGCTTCAGGAACTTTAGATAATGATAAATACTTAGAAGTGCTTAGCTTTGTAGAGGCGTATGCTAGTGAGACAAGTCGTGATCCTTATCAATATGAAGAACTAATGCATGTTAATTTCGAATTTGGATATCTAATTTCTCCTGATGCGGCTAACATCTGGCAAATATTAAGTCCAATAGCTATAAGATTTCGATTTCAAGATGAGCATCCAGAATGGTTTATAAAAACGTTTAAGGATGAAGCTATTAAGAGTGACGTAGGAAAGTTAATTACTAGAATACGTAAACGTAAACTTCAAAGTGAAACTGAAAAATTACCAATTGATCGTGAGACAGCAGCAACAATACAAAGGGCATTGCAATTAACCCATCCATTATTTTTTGCTCTGATAGTAAGATTTGCTTATTTAGATAAAGCAACAGAAAAAGCTAATTTAACAACTATCACAAAATATTTTCTTGCAGAATTAAGAGATTGTTCTAAATTATGGGCTTTTAAAAAATTAGATCTTAAGGCAAAAGATGGTAATGATGTTGGCCTAAAAGGAGAAGTAGCCGCTCTTGAAAAACATATGACCCAATGCATTATTAACTTGGCAAATGCTCGAAGAGAATTACCTGCTGATGATCAATTTTGGAATGTGTATAACGAAGAATTAATTACTATTATAGATTCTTTATCTGACCCTGATTTATTTACATTAAGCCCACAATTTGCTGACGCTATTTTTGAGTATGGAAATAAAAAGTCACGTATTCATTTTATTAAAAGGGTAATAAATAACTTAAATGAAGATAGCGAATTAAACTTTGCTTCTATTTTAGGTGCTTTCGAGGCATTCATAAACCAAGAGGCCTTACTTTCATATCGGTCACAAATATTAGTATTCTTGAAGGATGAAGCGTTAAATGAAAGTTTAATTTCTTTTATAAAAATGCAATTAACTCGTATTCAAGATGTTAAAAAAGATGAAAAATTACAAAATCTTAAACAGCTAGTCTATTTTTTACAAGATTTTTTATCAGATGACGAAATTGAAAAGATTTTAAAATCTAACTGTGGACAAGAATTAAGTCAAATTGTACAAGGTTATTGGGAACCAAGTAAGCCTCTTGCAATTGAAATGTCTGCTGAACAAGTACACGTGCAGGTTGATACTGAACCATATAATTATAAATTAAAGCTTAATGAATTTAGGCATTTGATGGAGGTTTTAGCCTCAACTTATGTTTCTGGTATTTCTGCAGTTGCTAAAATGCTACCACAAGATTATTACTCACAGATAGCAACTTTCATGCAAAAAATAGCTAGCGGTTTTAAAGATGCAAAATTTAAAAAGGCTGACATTGGATTTAAATTAAACGCTTTATTTGAGATAGCTGATACTTTTTTTAATCCTGAATATTTAGCGCTATTTACGGGAAAAGAGACGCCAGAATTATTTATTAAATTAGTGATAGAAACTGTCGAATATCATGAGGGAGCCGATCCTCGTAAAATAGTTGAATCTAGAATTCAATACCTAGATGACTTATATACTGCACTAGATAAAACTACTCACCGAGCAATGTTTTTTGCTTATTTTAATAAAAATCCTCAAATATTTAAATCAATTATTTATTCTATATTAATGAATTTATTTTACGATGAAAAAATGAGTTCAGCCGCTAAACAGCAACATATTGAAAAACTATACAGATTGATCAGTCGTATTTTAAATAATAGGCCCATATTAACAAGTACTTTATTTAACCAATGTAGACATACGATACTTACTAATATTAATGGTCGTCTAGCAAGTAGTAGTCTTTTCTTTTATGACACGGAGTTCTACCTCACTAAGCCAGAGGAGTTGGATTCTGAATTGTCTTTGGCTTTTCTAGAAGAAGCTATGAAAGATGTCGATGACACTAAGTTTAATGAGAATGAAGTATTATGCGCAGATTTATCTAACAAAAAAGCTGAATTTAAAGCCAAGTTAGAGAAACAAAATTTTGTAGATAATCTAAAATTTATACAAGAACATTTAGAAAATGAAAAATTTGTTTATAGTGTTAGAAACGAAACAATAACGGTATTATTAAAAGATCCAATAGCAGCTTTTGGTGAAGAGCAACTATCGGAATTTCTTAAAATAGTTCTTCAAAATATAAGTCATGTTGATTCTAAATGGTTGTTAGATGAGTTGGTTGTATTAGTCAATTCAGCTTTAATTTCAGGTATTGTTGAAGATGATACAAATGAACTTAATGAATTAGCTCAGCAAGTTAGAAAGGCAGTTATAGGTAAACAAAAACAAAATAGTTTATCTGCTGATATAGCCCAATGTATAAATAAATTATTTTGGGATGAACATGAACAGCCAAATTATCCTGCAACTTTGGGTTCATTCTGTAAATCATTTTTTCATATTGGAACTTCAGAGAAATATCTAACCGATGATGAAGACAATATTACTCTACAAGCTAGACAATATATGAAAGCTTTTAGGGCAGAAATTATAAAAATACTATTTGGGTTGGGTGATCGTGGAAAATTTATCACCGAAACAGTTGAATCCCATAAAGATGAGGAAGACTCCCAAGTTTCTCTTGAAATTATCCCATTATTTTATCATTCGCCTAATTCAGATTTGCAATGGAAGGTGAGCGATGAAAGAGTTATTGAGTTTATTAAGGCACTTAGAGCGCAATTAGGTGACTTTGTTAATTCTGGGAGTGAGAAATATATTAAAAGTCTTGACGTAGAATTACAAACATTAGAACATTTAGTTTTTCATTGCGCGGATATAAGAACACAATTTCAACTTTTCAATACGCATTTTGAATCGTTTGATGTGGTTAAAATTCAAGAGCACAAATTTAAAATCGCGAAAAGTCTTGCTAGTAAATTTAACGATTTCCAAGAATTAGGTTTTACGCCTACCGTGTGCCCTTTATTATGGGCAAGATTTACAATTAATGAACATGATTATGTTTATTTTAGCAATCCTCTGCACCGTAAATTAATTGAAACCTTGGCTAGTCATGAGACATTGCCAGTGTGGGAGCTGTATTTAGAGCGTTTAGAATTTCTAGCGGCTTTTAGTAAAACACTGAGTGAAATACAAGCAGGACACCAAGGTGATGTTCCAACTTGTCAAAACAAAGCCAATTATATTAAGTTATTTGGTGATGATGTAGTTGTACCAGATAGTGAGAAAGATATTCTTGCTAATAAAGTCATTGATCATTTTGCAGTTTTATTTGATAAATTATCTTTAGATTTAGTTTCCAGAATAATCGAAGCAAATAAACTATTTTTAACAAAAATGGGTGTATTTGATTTATTAAACCGAAAAGTTTTTGTATTTAATGAAGCTAAAAAATTAGAGAAAATCACAAGCTCTCCTATAAATGGAACGCCTCCAGAATTGGGTGATTCATTCGCACAATTATTTAATGCTCAATTAGATTTATCTGTTACAGATGAAGAAGAGTTTTCTGAATTATTGGAAGCGCAATTTGTCCGTTTATCGACAGTTTTAAGCGCAACGGAATTTGCGCAATTAGTTTCTACATATCAACCACTTTTAACAAAATTGAACATATTCAAGACTGTCAGTGATCTTCTTACTAAATTACAATCTCCAGTGTGTGCTGAGCAAGTTATCGAACAGTTGGCAGCAGTTTTCCAATCGATGAAAGGGACTGATTCAGTTTCTTGGCCAACTTTACCTGCTATTTATGATAGTTTATCTGCTAAGGGACAATTCCTAGGTGCGCAGCATCTAGATTACGAAAAAGATGGAGAAGTTTTTGAAAGGTTGTCTAACTCGATAAGAGATCTTGTTATTACTTTATCACCTGCAGATTTTAATAATTTTATGCAGAAGTATGGAAAATTGCTTGATAGTTTCAATTTAACTAAATGGGTAATAAAGTTAAGAACATTCCATGAAGAAGAATTTGGATCGATGCTACGTGATATGGGCTTTAATCAATCTGTAGTAAAAACTATTTTAAGAGATTTGTTTAACAAATCTGTTGATGCTAAGCAATATATTGATATTCTAAAAATTATAGTTCAAAGAGTGTTGCACTCTGCATTAAACGCTGGGGATCTTTCTGATTCTAAAGCAACCTTATTTAAATTGAGTCAAATTCTTGTAAATGGAAATTATATTACTAAAGAACAGTTCAATAATTTAATAAAACCAATATTAATGCAATTTGGAAATCGCTTAATGTCTGATTTCGCAGAAAGAAGTAGATTACCTGGCAAACCACTAGACTATCCGGGAACGGACAATGTTAGAATGGTTGTTGGATTTATTGATAGACTATGTGATTCTGATTTCCAAGAAAGCCTAGTAAGATCTATGGAGGTATATAAATCAAAACGTTCTAGGGGAGTGATACAAACACTACAAAGTTCTGAATGTATCAACCTTGAAGTAGCAAATAAAATAAAAAAATTAAAATATCAATTGATGTTATATCTTGCTGGCAATGCGACAATGTTTTCTCAAGAACAAGTTGACGAGTATGGATTGGATCAGTTTGTATTCACCGATCCTATTACTGAAAGTATCGAATCAAAAATTAAGGATATACTTGAACTAACAAATCATGATAAACAGGAACTTAAAAATATGATGTTTCCTCTATTAGAGCAAGCACTATTAAGTTTAATGACAGTTTGTCAAAGTAGTGTGCCATTAATACATGCGGCTGATCCAAGAATTCAATTTATTAAAAAATATGATAATCATTTCGGAACAAATTATTCAAGATTATTTACCTTAACAACAATTAGTTCACAAATGAAGGGCGTGGGAGTAATTTTCGAATGTGATAAAGCAACTTCAAGTTCTGTAAGAGAGCAAACTAGTACTGATAAAGCCACATCTTCTTCACATATTGATGGTGTTGGAGAACTTATTACGAGTAAAAAAGCAAGTCCCGCTAGAAGACAGGCAAATGTTGCTGATGTGGAGAGATTTACCAACCCGAGGCGGCGTTTAAGAATTTCTGCTGCACCACAACCAACTCAATCTGCAGAATCATTTCATTTAAGTGTTTGTTCTAAAATGCCAATGGCAAGCTCAATACGTAGAGGACGTCGTGAATTTATGGAGATGGTGCACGCTTATTTAAGTCCAACTCAAATTGATGCTCAACAACGTTATATTTCAACTGCCAATCTATATTTAGCTTTCATGCAGCAGTTACCTCGAGATTGTTCATTACGCTCAGAAATGGCAAAAATTAAACTTAAAAAAGAGTTAGATTTTCTATTACAAGGTTATTTTTATAAAGCTAAATATTTATTAACAGAATTAAATGAATTGATTGATCAAGCGAGTTCTTCAGGCGCTGCAATTCAAAGTCAAAAAATTAATCAATATAAAAATAAGGGCGATATACTACTTCTTACACGAATGTTATCTATCATGAAAATGGCTCTTCCAGAATATTTTGATTCCGCAAATCCGAATTATGATGTAGCACTAGCAAATTCTTTTAAATTCTTACAATGTATTTGCATGGAATTAAAAAATACTATCCCAAATGCGAATACTGTTCACCAAAATAACGAAGGTTTTATACAACTTTCTCAGGAAAAATATTGGCAGCCCTATGAAGATCGAAAATCAGATGCAGATTCATTAGCTAGAATTTTATATGATCTAAAAATTACTAAACTAGATTTTCAACGTAGTTGTCTGGGCTTAACACCTCAGCATGCTGAACAGATTTCTCAACTTGCTGATGTTCAAGCTAGGAATTTTTTATTAGGGAAATTAGGTTTAGCTATCAAAACAAAACAAACCAAATCTCCATTTATTATGGGTAGTGTTGCAGTTGCGGGCCGAGTTAGTGTTGGTCAATCAACGAAAACTGAATACCAAATTAATGTTGTTAGGACACCTGATGAAGATTTAATCAGTTTAGTTAACAGTGCTCTTCATTCAAAAGTAAATCAAACACAAGTAGAATTAGAGAAACAGAGAGAAAAGGCTATAGAAAAGTTAGGAGGATTGGGTTTTTAAATCTAGGATTTTGAACTAATCAGTGCAAAATGTTACGCTTTAGATAATCAAATAATATTGAGTATTTTGATATGCGCAAATACATCTTGTATTTTATTTTTTTTGTTCAAATTTCTTTTGCTAACCCAACTCAATCAATCCATATCATCCAACTCTACAATCGTCCAGCCGAATCGATGATCCCATTAGTTAGACCTTTTGTTGAAAAAACTGGTGGCGGTGTTTCTGGGACCGGGTTTAAACTTATATTAAAAACAACCGAAGAAAATTATTTACATCTTAAATCTATCATTGAACGATTAGATACACCACCAATACCCATTTTAATTAGTGTGAAACAAAGTTCATCAGGAAGTCGAAGCGGACTCTCGAGCCGACGACTTCGCCAATTTAGTGGAAATAATGAAGGCGAAACACTGCAAACGATTCGGACGTTAGATGGTTCTGAATCTTATATCAATGTAAAGCATGAAATGCCTGTGGTAAAAGCTTATAACCAAAATGCACGTGTCATGGGAAGTGAATCAGTGAATACGGGTTTTTATGTGATCCCTCGCGTGCATGGTCGTTCAGTTACGCTGGTACTTTCTTTGCAAAGTGGAAAATTTGTAGCGAAAAATGGCGCTAATGTCACTTCGCAAGTCACGACTCAAATTAGTACAATATTAGGTCGTTGGACGAAAGTCGCGGGTATTGGTCAACGTGGTGAAGGGCAAGCTTATGGAATTATCTTTGCGAAAAGAGGTAGTGCGAAGACGAGTTATAATGTGTATATTAAGGTTGATAAGTTAAACCAATTGCACTAAGAGAGCTGACATTTTGACTTCGCGTAAAAATTTATTTATTTGGTTGATGTGGTTTTATTTTTCTAACCTTTTTTTGTTTTGGTTGATTGGTGCACGCTACTTACCTCATTTAAGTTATACCGTGAGTTTAACGGGTAGTTTACCGACGCAATTTATAATTGTTATTTGGACTTTCACCGTAACGGCGTTTATTAGTCAATTAGCATTATTGAGTATGTTACCCAGCGCCATTATTATGGTGCCTTTTATTTTTATCATTCCACATAGAGTTATAATAAAAATTCTTGCTATTATTATTTCATTAATTCTTGCTATTGTCTTAGTGGTCGATACTTATGTTTATGCGCTTTATCATTATCATTTAAATGGATTTATTTGGACCTTACTAACCGGAGGTGCATTTACTGACTTAGTTAATTTATCAACAAAAGAATGGTTAATATTTGCTGGATTTGTTGTTGTTTTACTCTTCATTGAATTACTTTTTGCTTTTATTCTTGTGCCATTTCTCATGCAAAAAAAAGGCAAAAAAATATTAATTTCGGCCGGGATAATTATTTTTCTAAGTTGGTTGATTGCTTTTTTATTATTTATTGGCGCGGCACTTAATCGATTTCGGTTTTTAAATGATGCCGCAAGAACGATTCCATGGTATACGCAAACCATTGCTCAATTTGTTCCAGCTAAAAATGTATTAGGAAATTTAGAACGAGCAAATGAAAACTTCTTTTTGCAAGCAAGACATAGCACACCTAAATTACACTATCCATTATCACCCATGGAATATAATACCCCTAAAAAACCATTAAATATTTTCTTCATTTTAATTGATGCCTGGCGTTTTGATACATTAACTAATGATATTACGCCGCATGTATTTCAATTTTCAAAGAAAGCGTGGGTTTTTGATCATCACTTTAGCGGTGGGAATAGTACAGGGCCAGGAATATTCACTTTGTTTTACAGTTTACCTTATACTTATTGGGATGCTGCGTTAGCTGAACATCGCGAGCCGATTTTAATTAAACGATTATTAGACTTACACTATCAAACGGGTGTTTTTGGTAGTGCACCACTTTATATGCCCGCATTTAATAAAACAGTTTTTTTGCATATTCCGAATTTAATTATCCAAACAAAGGGTGATACGCCGTATCAACGTGATGAAGAAATTAATCGAGAATTTAAAAATTTTATTGATAAGGCAGTAAAAATAAAGCGTCCTATATTTGGATTCTTATTTTATGATTCTGCTCATGCTATTGAGTTTCCACCAAACTTTCCCACAAAATTTAATCCTTGGTGGAAAAAAATAAATCGTACCGAATTAAATAAAAATTCTAATCCATTATTATTTTATAACCGATACAAAAATGCGTTGAATTTTGTCGATACTTTGGTGGATAAGGATTTACAATTATTAAAAGAAAAAGGATTGTTAAAAAATTCTATTATTATTTTAACAGGTGATCATGGCCAAGAATTTAATGATAATCATCGTAATTACTGGGGGCATGCAAGTAATTTTACCCATTGGCAAGTTGAAACGCCTTTAATTATTTATTGGCCTGATCATCAGCCCGAAACGTTTCGCTATTTAACTACACATTATGATATTGCGCCTTTTTTGCTAAATCACATTTTGGGCGCAAAGACATTGATCAATCAATACTCTGTAGGACGACCCTTGTTACAAGCAGGCAATCGCCCATTTTTTATTGCGTCTAGCTATAATAATTTAGGGATAATTACTAGGAATTATTATATTATGATTTTCCCAACAGGGAGTTATGAAATTTATAATAACGGGGCAAAACCCTTAGTAGAGAAAAAATTAAATGTCACATTATTACGTCATGCTTTTCAATTAATGCGACAATTTTATCAATAACGTTTAAAGGATTTAAATATGTTTAAAAAATTATTTATTATCGTCGCTTCATTTAGTTTAGTTGCTTGTGCCAATTTATTTCAACACCATCGAGATGCTTGTTATCCAGGCTCAACTTGTTATGAAGATTTACCAACACAAGCCCAAAATATGCAAAGGGAAAAATGGTTAAGACAAAAGCAAATGCAAATTGATAATACCAGACAAAATCGAATTAATTCAGAGTGGGCTGTTAAACCTATTACGAGTTACTAATTCGTATAGTTGTTAAAGTCAAATTCGCCTTAGACTGAGCGATTATTGAGTTGATTTTTGAATTAATATTATGCGTTATCTATCATTTAGTTAGATTAAAAAAATAATAATGAGGTATTCTTTACTAACAAATTTTAAATATACTGACGATATTTTTTTTAAGTTAATAAAATTATAATTCATTTTTTTCATCAAAGACCTTTTATATAATTTAATAGCTAAGGAAACTTCCTACTAATCAAGTGTTGTATTTTTCCTCAGGAAATTGGCCATTTCAACTTGCGGGACAAGCAACACTATTACCCGGTAAATCTGTTTCGCTATACCAAACTGGACAACCAGATCAACAATATTTACTGACTTATCACTTAGAAAATGATAATTCAAATGTATTAGGCTTTGGTGTAAATAATCAGGGTTGGGGTTATGATTATAATCAAATTAAAACCTTAACGATAAATCCTGTCGAAAATAGTTGTGCAATAAAACCAGAAAATGGTGATACCAAACGTTGTTGGGTGATCAAGAATAATTGATTTATTAATTTTACAAAATTGGTTTTCCGGCAATCATTAATAATTGTTGAAAGCCAACAATATAATAAGCAAAAATGCCAGTGATAATATGCGACAAACTTACACCTATGATGGATTGATGTCTGGTATATAGCCAACCCCAAAATAGACCAGGAATAAAAATAATAATAACGATCATATAAGAGATATGTAAATGTGTCATTGCAAATAAAATTGTGGCTAATAAAATCGATACTTTTTCTCTATGTTTATTAATCAGAAAATTTTGTAATGAACCTTGAATGCAACCACGGGCTATAAATTCTTGTAATACTGCATATAACGCATAGCCAATAAAAAGGAGTATAGTGGTATTTAAACTATAAGTTAACTCACTACCAAATGAAAATATTGAAGAACCTTCGGGGTATATGTTGGTGTAGTTAATGATCAACCATTTAATCAAAAAAATAATAACAAGGAGTGGAATGGTGAAAACTAGTCCTTCAAAAGTCGCCTGCCGCCAACCCACGCTTGTTACGCCGAAATTTGAAATTTTGTAGCCATTTTTTTGAATGATAATAATGATAATAATTGCAAATAGAATTACCGTTGGTATTAACACTAAAATTGTAGAAGGTAAAATTTCTTTTAAATTAAAAATAGCACCTAAAATGAAAACAAAAAATGTTGTTGCTATTAAAATGAAACATAGAAAAGCACCGATAGAAGCGCGTTTTTCAGCATCTTTTAATTTTTTTCTAATTAAATCTACGGCAGTTGTATTGGTATCACGTAATCGTTTACCCATCTCATGTGCCAAATTTAAAGTCATTTTGGTATGAATTGATTCTTCATCAGAAGATAATCTTGCAAGGTCATCAATATTGATTTTTAATAATATGGTTGTTGTTAAAGCTTTGACTGATGCAGAGCGGGGTCGCGAATCAAGAAGAGATACTTCACCTAAACTATCGCCTTTACCTAATTTTGCTAATTGATATTCAGGACCATTCCCTTCACTTTGTTTAACAATTTCAACTTCACCTTCCATAATTACGAAAATGTCAGTTGGGGCTTCACCTTCTTTTATGACGTATTCGCCTTCATCACATATTGTCATTTCGATCAATTCAATTAATTGATCATGTTGATTATGACTGAGATTATGAAATAACTGTGATTCCTTAATAAATTTCGATATCCTGTTTTTATCCTTCAACATGAATATTCAACCTCTATTTTTCAGTACGAACATATGAACCATCCCAATCATCTGGAGGTGGATTTTCTAAATAGTAATTTATTCTTTCTAGTAAGATTTCATAAATTTTCACATTAGGGTACTGCTGATTTAATTTTTCAAAAATTTCTTTTGCCGAATGCCATTGTTGTGAAAAATATAATGCGAGGGCTCGTTCATGTTGTTTTAGTTCATCTTTTAATTGTAGCCCGAGGGATTCGGCTCGACCACAAAGCTGATATACTTCTACTGCTTTATCTTTTCCTTTTACTTTTACTCTGTCGAGTTTGCGGAAGATAAAACCATTTTGATCTTTTCTTGTTTCTTCTCCAATAGCAATGTTCACGCCATAAAACTTAGTTGTTCCTTCTATACGAGAACCTAAGTTCACGGCATCGCCTAATACAGTATAAGAACGTCTAAATTCTGATCCCATGTCACCGACATTCATAATTCCAGTGTTTAATCCAATTCCGATATTCACTTCTGGCAATTCCAATTCTTGAAATACAGGTTTTAACTCTTCAGATTTTTCAATCATCTGTATCGCAGCTTCAAGTGCATGTGCGCGATGATTTGCATCTTCAACTGGCGCTCCCCAAAATGCCATGATCATATCACCCACATATTTATCAATCGTACCGCCACAATTAAAAATTATTTCTGTCATTGGTGTGAAATAACGATTGAGTAATTGTTTTAATTTTGCAGCATCTAATTGTTCTGAAATACCGGTAAAGTTTCTAATATCAGCAAACAATACTGTTAGTTCTCTTGATTCACCTTCGAAACCATAAGCACCAGGATTATCACTAATGCGTTTTACATGATCTGGGGGGACGTATTGGCTGAAGGCTCGACGCAAAGAACGACTTTTCCTATTTTCAAATAAAAATCCATAAGACATATTGGTAATAACTAATAACACCACCATTATTATTGGAATGCTAAAAGATAGTATTAAACCATATTGACTCCAAAGCCAGGTGTCAAAAGCAAAAATTAAACTGACCATCGTTAAAGAGAATAAGGTTAAACTAAGCGGCCCTAAAAAAGGTAATAATAATGTGAGTAATAAACCAACTGCCACAATAGTTAATATTTCTGCACCACGAGACCAATCAGGTTCAACGGGAAAAAACTTAGATAAAATACCGTGCGCGATATTAGCGTGGACCTCAACACCAGGAAAAATATTTTCAACAGGCGTTGTTTGTAAATCAGATAATCCTAACGCGGTTGTTCCCACAAAGACCAAGGTATCTTTTAATGCATCAGGTTTAATATTACCGTTTATCACATCTGTGGCTGAGAAATAACGAAAGGATCCATGTTTACCACGAAAGGGGACAATGACTTGGCCAAATGCATCAGTTGGAATAATTTGGTTATCTAACGAAACAGATTCTAGTGCGAAATAATCACCAATTTTAACAAAATTAGGTTTTATTTTATCGATTAATAAATAGGTTTTTGCAGCTTCTAATGCTAATGATGGATATAATTTATTTTTATGACGGATAACAATAGGTGACCGTCGTACTACACCATCTTCATCTCTAAGCGTTGTCAGAAATCCTGCAAACGGAGTGCTGTTTTGTATTTTATCGATATTTGTTGTGTAACCAGGTAATGCAATAACAGTGAGCAATTTTGGATCGAATCCACTGATTTCAAAAAATGGTTTTGGTAAATTTCCTCGTGAATATTCAGTCTCAGAATGGAATAAATATCCAAGAACGACATCTTCATTTTGCACAATAACATCTGCTAAATATTGATCGTTATCAAGTAACTGTGTAATTTTTGAAAGTGACTGATTGAGAGAGGGATCACTAATATTTTTTTGTTTAATTCTTTCTTGGATAGTATTGGCTGCATTTCGTTCAGATTCTGCAAAAATAATATCAAAGGCAATAACTAACGCGCCATATTCTCGTAATTTTTCGATGAGCTTGGCGACCTTATGCCGAGGCCAAGGCCAACGTCCTTCTTGACCTAAACTTTTCTCATCAATATCAACAATAACGATTGGTGTATCGTAAATGTCTACTTTATTTAAGCTGGCTTTCACCCGTGTGTCGTAAACAAGATAATCGAGACGTTCAAAAAATTCCCTGACGTGGTGATTTGGTGTGATTGCAGCCCATACCGCTAGAGCGACAAGTATTATACTTGCACTTAACGGATAGATTTTTTTCATGTAACGTCGTCGAATTAATAGCATAAGCGAAAAGTGTTTCCCCTAACTTATTGATTTCTACATATTTAATGTAGATTAGTCTTGTTTCCTCTTACTGAGTATAGTTCAACAACACTGATTTGTAGGCGTGACAAATAAATAGCGTTATAATGCGCCTCTGGTAAATAATGTGAGTGATAAATTGTACATATATTCTTTTGCTGCCATACTTTTCTCCTATCTGATTGGATGCTTTTCAACCGGTTATTATTTGGTTTATTTCAGTAAAAAAATTGATATTCGATTGCAAGGTAGTGGCAGTGTCGGCGCGTCAAATGTTGGTCGCTTACTAGGTAAAAAAGGATTTTATCTCACTTTATTAGGCGATATCTTTCGCGGTATTTTAACTTTAACACTCCTTCGTTTTTTAAATGTACCAGATTGGTTATTAGGATTTTCACTTTGTGCTTTAGTGATTGGTCATATTTGGCCTTTTCAATTAAGCTTTAGAGGTGGAAAAGGCGTTGCAATTTTTTTAGGCGGTTTATTAATTTGGGATTATCGGTTATTACTTATTTTAGGTGTATTATTTTTTCTTGATTATCTAATATTCCTTAAAGCCAAAAAAGCGGCATTTTTTTCCATGATTTATTTACCGATAGTGTCTATGTTACTGATGCAACCTATTACTCATTATTTAACCCTTTGGATGATGACGTTGATTATATTCTTTGCTCACCGTGATAATATCCTGCAAAAACCAAGCAAAACAGTAACTGATGAGAAATCAGTTGAGCGATCTAATTAATTATAATAGAGGAATATTTTACGTGGACATCACCGGCTTTCAAATAAAAGTAGCAGAATTTGATTGGGAATTTGAGGCGATTCATCGATTAAATTATGAAACTTTTGTTGAAGAAATTCCACAACATGAACGTAATGAACAACATCGTTTAGTGGATAAATTTCATGATGAAAATAGTTATTTAATCTGTTTACATGATAAAGAATTAATTGGCATGGCTGCATTAAGAGCAAATAGACCTTTTTCTCTTGATCAAAAACTCGGCAACGTTGAGGAATTCTTACCGGTTAAATATCATGGTTTGGCAGAAATCCGCTTATTAGTAGTGAAAAAAGAATATCGATATAGTAAAGTTTCACAAGAATTTTTAGTGCGTGTCGTTGAATTTTGTGCGAAACAATATGATGTTGGTGTCGTTTCTGCGACATTAAGCCAAAAAAGACTGTATCGCCATATGGGTTTTACCCCTTTTGGACCATTAGTGGGTAAAGGAAAAGTACAATTTCAACCAATGTATATAACGAGGGAAGTCGTGAGAGAAAATTTTCCCCAAATAACAGATTTACCTGAAACATCAGAAATATCTGAATCAAATGAAAAAGTGTTATTACAACCCGGACCAGTTAACATTAATGCAACAGTCAGACAAGCATTTATTGAACCCAGTATTTCACACCGTAGTGAGCGGTTTAGAACATTATTAAATAACTGTAAAACACAATTATGCAATTTAACATCTGCTGAAAATGTTGAAATTATTATGGGGGCTGGCACATTAGGAAATGATATTGTTGCCGGTCAATTATCTCAACTACATGGTAAAGGCATAATATTAAGTAATGGTGAATTCGGTGAACGCTTAATTGATCATGCAGATCGTTTTAATATTGATTTTACTCCCGTTCGAATCAATTGGGGTGAAGCATTTAAACCTCAAGATATTTTGCAAACAATTAACCAAGAGTCACAATATGCTTGGATTTGGGCAGTTCATTGTGAAACGTCTACCGGGGTGATTAATGATCTCGTTATGTTAAAAGAAATTTGTCTGAAACATGATATTTTATTAGCAATGGATTGTACGAGCTCGGTTGGAACATTTCCTGTCGATTTATCAAATGTATTTTTAGCGACAACTGTTAGTGGTAAAGGATTGTGTAGTTATGCTGGTTTAGCAATGATATTTCATCAAAATAAATTACCAACACAAAGAAATAAATTACCACGTTATCTTGATTTAAATAATATTATCGCTAGTCATGGAATTCCTTTCACCCTATCTTCTCATTTAATACGTTCTTTAGAGCAAGCATTAACTTCTGAGCGTTATCTTCAACGACAAAAAGAAATTGAAACTTTATCACATTGGCTTGAAAAAGAATTGATAGATCGTGATGTGAAAATCGTTGCAGAAAAAGGTATTCGTAATCCTGCTGTTCTAACACTTTCACTGTCGGATCATTTAAGCTCTACTCAAATAGGCGATGCACTTTCACAACAAGGGTATCTTTTAAGTTATCAAAGTGAATATCTCGTTAGGCATAATTGGTTGCAGATTTGTTTATTTGGCGGGAGTTATACTCGCGAAATGTTTGGCAAATTTTTACAAGTATTCGATCAACACATACAATTGACATCAAATTGTGCGTGATGAACAAAATCTTTTGTAAACTTTGTGAGATGTTTTAGATAAAAGCTTGATTTAATATAGCCTTGTCGGTATTTAATGGTATACTGTTACTCTACTTTTATGATGGATCATAACCAAGACAAGGAGTTTGAGGTGGAAAAGCTTGCAATTAAAATTTTGCAAATTTCAGATACCCACCTATTCGCAGATACTTCAAAAGATTTACTTGGCATTGTTACTGACGATAGTCTCGATCAAGTTATTCGCACTGTTCAAGAAGATAAACGACAACCCGATTTATTATTATTAACAGGTGATCTTGCTCAAGATGGCTCGGAAGTTGCCTATAAACGACTTAGTGAAAAAGTTAAATTTCTCAATTGCCCAACCTATTGGATTCCTGGCAATCATGATAAACCTGAAACAATGTTTAATACTTTTTCAACAACTCATATTAGTAACGATAAGTGTATTAATTGTGATCCTTGGCAAATTGTTTTATTAGATTCTCATAAAGAAAAATGCGTTGAAGGTTTCTTAAATAAGAAAGAATTAAAACATTTAAAAAATTGTTTAAGACAAAATGCGAAGTTTGTTTTGCTTGTAATTCACCATCATGTGATCCCCATACAAAGTAAATGGTTAGATACGATTGGCTTAGAAAATGCCGCTGAATTTCTTAAAGCAATTAAGGGTATTGATAATATCAATGGGGTTATGTGTGGTCATATCCATCAAGTATTTGAGGAAGAAAAAGAAGATATTTTTTATTTTTCTGTACCCTCAACTTGTATTCAATTTAAACCAAAGAGTGTTGATTTTGAACTTGATATTATTGCACCAGGATATCGCTGGGTTGAATTAAATCCTGATGGTACAATTACGACAGAAGTGAAACGAGTTAAAAATTTTGTGGGTAAGGTAGATAAAAAAGCTTGGGGATATTAATCTTGCTTTTTAAAAATTGTAACTATTTTTTTAATTAAATATAAATGAGAGGGTAATAAGCTATGCGTCGCTTGACAATGCTATTCACATTAATCGTTTTTTTTATTATTAGTACAGTGTCATTTGCGGGGAGTCCACAAACACTTGCAAATTTAATTAAAGAAAAACGAAATAGTGAAGCGTACTCACTGGCCAAAACGATGGAATCAAAATATGAGGGTAACCCACATTTTGATTATATGTTTGGTATTGCTGCTTTACGTTCTGGCCATGCGGATGAAGCGTCTTTTGCATTTGAACGTTTACTCATGAATCATCCAAACAATCAACGTATCAGATTAGAATACGCACTTTCTCAATACATGTTAAACAACAATACTGTTGCTAAATCTGAATTTGAGCGAGTATTACAATCCAATCCACCACAAAACGTTCGTGATAATGTTAATAATTTTTTAGAAGCGATTGAAAGAAGACAATCCCAAGGTGGTAAAAGACTTAATTTTTATTTCAAGTTTAATACTGGTTTTGATAGTAACGCTAATAGTTCTACATCCGAAGGTATTGTGACAATTCCAATTATTGGGCCTATTACCTTGGCACCTGGTAGTGTTGCTCAAGATACTATGTTTACTGAGGAACAAGTTGGCCTATCTGGCCAAGCACCTGTAACATCGAACATTAAAGTATTTGGTACAGTTGCAGGAACCAATCGTAACAATGCGAGTGCGCATCTTTTTGATACTTCTTCAGCTACTGGTATTTTCGGTGTTGCTATGACTGTGGGTAAATATACCGTTTCAATTCCTTTAATGGCGCAAATATTAGAATTAAATGACAATCGTTTTAGAAATACTTTATCAAGCGCATTGCAAGTGACAAGACCTTTAGGGAAAAATACAATTATTGGCGGGTTTGTTGAACACTCTCAATTATTATATCCCTATACTCGAACACTAGCGGGTGTCCGTGCCCAAGATACTGATATTACTTCTGGTGGTCCGATCATTACACATAAATTCGATGTATTGCCGATAGTACTTTCAGCAAAAGGGTTTATTGGTAAAGAAAATAATCGACAAATTGGTTTTCCACATGTTTCACGCCGAATTTTTGGTACGGAAGATTTTGCACGTTGGGTTAAATCAAATTTATATCAACCTTACTTTGCATTTCGTTTCCAACGTTCTAATTATGGTGGCATCGTGCCAGGATTTATTGTTACACGCCATGATACTCAATATATGATCATCGCTGGCGTAAAAGTTAAAATGGGTAAACATTGGGTTCTAGATCCTAATTATACTTTTATAAATAATCGCAGTAACACGATTATTTATGACTTTAAACGTAATCAATTTATGTTGAGTTTAGCTTACAATTTGGGAATAGCTTAACTTAAAACCACGTTAACAACTTATGAGGCGAACCATATGTTAAAATGGATATTAATTATATTTAGTTCATTTGTATTATCCATGACTGTTGCAAATGCTGCTGTGGTTGCAAAAATTATTTCAGCATCTGGGACAGTAACGTCTAATGGTCAAGTACTTCGACGAGGTTCGAAAATTTCAACCGGTAACACCATTAAAACAAGTGCAAATTCAAGTGCTCAAATCCGTTATACAGATGGTACGTTAATCAGTGTCGCAGCAAATTCAATTTACAAGATTGATGCTTATCAATTTACAAAAAATCCGGCTACAGATAAGCGTGAAACAACCCTCATAAAAGGTGGAATGAGAGCCTTAACGGGAGCTATCAGTAAAGAAAATCCTAATGCGGTAAAATTAAAAACGAAGTCAGCAACAATTGGTATTCGTGGAACGCACTACACAGCGATAGATGCAAATAATACTATTTATTTTGCAGCGTTTGATGGATTTGGGGTTGTGGGAGGAACTTGTGCGGGTGCTGGATGTGCTACGAGTGCAATGAGTATTGGTCCGGGGGGGACTGCTGTTAACATTGCGAGTATTCCAAGTTCTATAGTTGAAGGAACTTTTGGTTCAACTAGCCAAACTGGCGCATCATCAAATAGTTCGTCTGGTTCATCTAGCTCATCTAGTTCGACAAGTTCATCTGCTAGTGAATCAAGCGGGAGTGAAGAAAGTGTGGCTTCAGATTCACAACAAGATTCAAGTAGTGTTGATATCCCATTATTTTCTAATCCAGTTAACCTGATTAGTGATATTAATGATATCAATGCACTTGCGGGTATTTCTTCGGGAACAACGCCAGAAGAAACAGTCTATCTTGGCTTAGTATCACTTGATACTGATCATTTATTTGATGAAGCATTATATGGTGGTACTGTTTCATCGGATCAATTCCCGCCTGATACATCGAGTTTAACATTTCCAACGATTGATTTGCTTTTTCCAGGTGATGGTACGATGCAAGGTGGGGGAATAGTTATAGAACCACCTCAATCAGTATCTCTTGCACCCGATATCTTTTGGGGTGAGTGGGATTCTGCTTTTTGTTCAGATTCGGCAGTTTGTCTAAATACGCCTACTGCCGTTTGGATAACGGGCCCTGCAACATCACTGACAGATTTATCTAACTTGTCCAAACAAGGCAGTATTGTTGCTTATTCACAAGTTTTATTTAATCGTGGTACCGGACTTTTTAATCCTGGGTCGAGTCTAGCATATGGTCAAAACACTGCATTCCCCAATGAAGGTGTGCAAACTTCAACACTCACCGTGGATTTTGGATTGGGCACAGTTTCGGGTAATTTGGTTATCACTGATGCATCGCCTAATACTTGGACGACGAATTTAGTAACAGGAAGTCTTTCTGGGGCAGGTGTTAATTTTAATCCTGTAACGGGTGTTTTCACACCGGGTGCATTATCCTTCAGTGGTGAAATGACAGGCTTTTTCTCGGGACAAAACGCAGGTCACTTAGTGATAGGTTACACTTTTACAAATACAGCATCAGATACGATTAATGGTGTGAGTGTATTAGCACCATAATTTAATTGTTTAGTTGATGGGGGTATCGCTATGAATAAAAAAATGAAGTATAAACTTAGTTTGATTTGTTTAAGCATTTCACCGATGTTTTTTATAAGTAACGTAGCAAATGCAGCTGATGTTGCAAAAGTTATTACTGTTAGCGGTACTGTCACAATGAATGGTAAAACACTTCGTCGAGGTTCTCGGATTTCAACAGGAAGTGCAATTAAAACAGAAGCAAATAGTAAACTTCAATTACGTTATACCGATGGTACTTTAATTAGTGTTGCACCTAATTCAATTTACAAAATTGATTCTTATAAATTTACGAGTAATCCAAGCACAGATGAACGGCAAACCAGTTTGTTAAAAGGCGGGATGCGTGCCTTAACAGGAAAAATTAGTAAAGAAAATCCAGGTGCGGTAAAACTAAAAACTAAAACTGCGACCATTGGTATTCGTGGTACTCACTATACTGCCATCGATGCAAATAATACGACCTTTATTGAAGCTACTGGTGGCGTAGTTTGTGCCGGAAGTTTATGTGCAGGACAAGGTTATGCAACACCTGCGTTGAGAATTAGTGCGAATGGACCCGTTGCCATTTCTGGTATTCCTAAATCAGTTTTTGATTCAGCGATGGGTGGTGGTTCATCGGCAAGTAGTCGGGGAGGTAATTCACCTAACTCTTCCGCGTCGTCATCATCTGATTCGACAAGTAATGAATCTGGTAATACTGCATCAGCGAGTGAAGATTCTGGTTCTGAAGAATCTTTAGTGGAAGGTAATTTCTCTTCAGATAGTAGCAATGTTGTAGAATTTAATAATCCTTTAACTTTTATTAACACGACAAGCGATTTGAACAATATATCAGGAGAGGGAACAGTTATACCTGATCCTGTTTATGTTGCAATTGCTGTTGGTGAAGAGGATTTCTTTTTTGATTCAAATGCAGTTATTGTAAGCGGCCTTGTTGATCCACAAATTGCAGAAAATGATATTGATCCAGGCATTTTACCTGAGTTTCCAACAATAAATTTAGCCAATGATATTTTCCCCGCTTCAAATTTCATTCAAGGTGTTGGTACACCTGAAGTTGAGGCCACTTCGGTATTTGGAGGGGAGGATTTATTCTGGGGGGAATGGTCCGATTTTGCTTGTAGTGATCCAGCAATTTGTTCTACTTCAAGCACGGGTATTCCTGCGCTTTGGATTGCTGGTGAAGTAACACCGCTTAGTG
>CAYGUK010000039.1:0-33082 GCA_964352985.1 uncultured Legionellales bacterium | reverse complement strand
TTCATGATGTGGAAAAATTAAATCAAATCCACCACCGTGAATATCAAAGTGTTGTCCTAAACATTTTTTAGACATAACAGAACATTCGATATGCCAACCGGGTCTACCTTTACCCCAAGGAGAATCCCAACTGGGTTCATTTTCCTTGGCGTGTTTCCATAAAACAAAATCGAGAGGATCTTCTTTTTCATCATTAATATCGACACGTTCTCCGGCACGTAGGCCTTCAATATCTTTATGCGATAATTGGCCGTAATCCTTGAAATGACTCACGCGATAAAATACATCACCACTCGCTACCGCATAAGCATAATTTTTTTCGATTAGATTGCTAATCATTGTGATCATTTGTTGAATGTGATCGGTTGCTTTAGGTTCTGCTGTTGGTGGTAACACATTTAAACTTGTTGCATCACGATTTAACTCGTTGATAAATCGCGCAGTTAATTCTTGATAATGTTCACCATTTTCATTGGCACGCTGAATTATTTTATCGTCGATATCGGTAATGTTACGAATGAAGTTTACTCTATAACCCATCTCTCCGAGATAACGAGCAAACATATCAAAAAACACCATGCCGCGCGCATGCCCTATATGACAAAAATCGTATACCGTCATTCCACACACATATAGGGAAACTTCACCCTCTTTTATGGGTTTAAAAACCGATTTTTCTTGAGTTAAGGTATTGTAAATTCTAAGCACAGTGGAATTCTCTTGATTAAAGCGCCGAATAATATCAGAATATGCCCTCGTTTTGCAGAGGAGAATGCAAATGAGAAGAGTAAAATGGTATTTTATTCTCTTTTTATCGTTAACATTAAGCTTATGGGGATTATCCAGTATGGCAGAAGAATCAACGCAACAACACTCCAACCCAATTGTCGTCATTGAAACAAATATGGGCAACATTACTGTCGAATTAAATGAAGCGAAAGCGCCGATTACCGTAAAAAATTTCTTAGCCTATGTGCACAAGGATTTTTATGATGATACAATTTTCCATCGTGTCATTAAAAACTTTATGATTCAAGGTGGTGGTTACACTGAAGACTATGATCGTAAAGATACGCTCGCGCCCATTCAAAATGAAGCTGATAATGGTTTAGAAAATAATAAAGGTACGATCGCAATGGCGAGAACCAACGATCCTAATTCTGCTTCGAGTCAATTCTTTATTAATTTAAAAGACAACCACTTCCTCGACTTTAAATCAAAAACACCTCAAGGCTGGGGTTATGCCGTATTTGGTAAAGTGATTAAAGGCATGGATGTTGTCGAAAAAATAGGTGCACTCCAAACAGGCAGTGCAGGGCCTTTTGCTTCCGATGTGCCAGAGCAACCAGTTATCATTAAAAAAGTGGTCCTTGAAAACGCACATGCAGAGAGTGAATGACCACTTATTTCATTTCTGATTTACATTTAGATGAATCACGTCCGCAAATTACTGAAATATTTTTCAATTTTTTGCGGACTACCATTCCAAACGCAGATGCGCTTTATATTCTTGGTGATTTATTTGAAGTTTGGATAGGTGATGATGAAAAAACACCATTACAATTATCTGTCGCCAAAGCACTAAGTGATTTAGCAGAATATCATGTGCCTGTTTATTTTATTCATGGTAATCGTGATTTTTTAATTGGTAAAAAATTTGCTAAATTAGCAAAAATAAAACTTTTAAAAGATCCAACTTGTATTAATCTTTATGGGCAACCTACCTTACTCATGCATGGTGATACACTTTGCACAAAAGATGTTGCCTATTTAAAATTCCGTAAAAAAGTACGAAATCCGATTTTACAAAAATTATTTTTACTTACTTCATTAAAACGTCGAAAAAAAATTGCGCAAAAATATCGTCAAGGCAGTGAACATCATAAAACAACGAAAGATTTGAGTATTATGGATGTCACTCAAGATGCAGTTTGTCAAACGATGCAACACTTTAAAGTGCAACGTTTAATTCATGGCCACACTCATCGTCCAGATTTACACACTTTTCAACTGAATCAACATAAAGCAGAACGCATTGTTCTCGCTTCTTGGCATGTAAAAGGACAATGTTTAAGCATAGATAAAACAAATAGAATTACCATAGATTATTTCTTATAATCTTGATATTAATTATCTGATTGTAAGTTAGGGGCGTTATTTTTAAATTAGCAGTTTATAATTTAACAACGCCTATTCAAATAGACGTAAGGAGACGTTATCACATGACCCCAAGTACTGTTACGGAACGCATCCGTAATCGGTTAGTTTCAGATATCGAAGTCATTATTCATACTGATCATGGTGATGAACACCATAATCTACATGGTGTAACTCGAGATGATATTTGTAAATTACCCCATAATTGTAGTATTAATTATCAAGTTGAAGGATTAGAACTTGCTACACATAATGATTGCACTTTGTTAATGAGCTTAATTGCACCCGATATAAATATTAGTTTATCGCTCGCATTAGAAAGTTTATCGATACAATTATCGACGATTCTTGCAAGAATTGAACGCAATGAACGTGTTAATACCCAATCATTAGAAGAAAGTTATAGTAATTTAAAAGCGACACGACATAAATTAGGTTTAGCCACTCGATATACACGTCAAGCTTTACCCAAACGTTTGACAGAAATTGAAGCATTGCTTAAAGATATATCAGAATATAATCAAATTAATTTTGCAGCCAGAACTGTTGCACCTGAATGAAAACGAAATTCATCGTCCTCAGATAAAATTAATTTTTTTTCGACTTGCCGAATATGATCAATTCGTTGTGTAATATCATTTTCACTGTAAAGTTTTGCGAGATCAATATAGAGCTGAAAATGGCGTGCTTCAGATCGTAATAGTCGCTGATAAAATTTTGATAATTCTAGATCTAAATGTGGATAGAGACGGTTAAATCTTTCACAAGAGCGCGCCTCAATAAATCCACCAACAATTAATATATCGATTAAACGATTAGGCTCGTAAGTTGAAATTTCTTTACGTAAAATTTCTGCGTAACGTGAAGGCGTTAAATGTCGATAAGTTATTTGTCGTTGTTGCATGATTTCACAGACTTGTTCAAAGTGACGTAATTCTTCTCGCGCTAAACGTGATAAGGCATGCAATAATTCTGGTTTATCGACGTAGCGAAACATTAAATTGAGTGCGGTCGATGCTGCTTTTTTTTCGCAATGGGCATGATCGATAAGCAGTAAATCTTGATGTTCAATGGCGAGATTCACCCAGCTCATAGGGGTTTCACAACCTAAAAATTCGCTAACTGCTTGACTATAATTCATAAATCCCTCAAATTATTGGCATTGGGCGTAAAAAAATACTATAATTACCCTGTGCACGATTACAACTAAAATACCGTATTATACTAAGAGAGAGCGTTATGTCACTGTCTTATAAAGATTTAACTCGGTCCATGAATAAAATGTCGATATTACTGTATCGATTAACTTATCCTACACAAAACACCAAAGAATATTGGGACCGCTGGGCTCATCAACCTATTCACGAAGTCGTGTTTACGATCATTAGGGGATTAGCGAAACATCGTCTTAGAATCTTCCAATTACAAAACGAAGAAGAATATATTCGTCAACAATATCAGCAACTAGCAAACGCTACGATGGTCGAAGAAGACCGTGTGAAAATTAGCGAATTTATGAAAAACGAATATCGCAATCTCATCTTAGCTGAAAAAAAAGAATGGGAAAAACAAAAAAAATTCTTGCAACAACAAATCAATTTAGTCGAACAACATTTATCTCATAAGTCAGAAAGCGAAGGCGATTCTTGGAAAAGATTTTATAAAGAACAAATCAAATTTGTCAGTAGTGAAATGAAAAAATTGGGTTTAACCAATGAATTCAAACAAATGCGAAAAGAATTAGAAGGTGAGGAATAAACGATGGAAACACCCTACGAAAAATTATCCCGTAAGCTCGTTTCTGCCGTTAGACAAATTCATGGCCCCACTGCAGATATGTTACAAGTAGCATTTGCTCAACGCGAGAAAACCTCTACTGCAAATTATCCGAGTGATATTTTAGATACACTCAACAATTTAGTCGATGTCACCGAAAAACAAAGAATGGATACTTTTGTTAGAGTTAAAGCAGCAAAGCAAGGTGTAGCATGGGAAATTGGTCAAGAATCCTATGTTGAACGATTAGAAAATGAAATCGATATGAAACTTGGTCTAGAATCTGAATTAAAACCTGATAAGAGGCAAGTTATTTCTGCCCTAGACAGAGTAATCGATTCATACAAATCCATTACTGTTGAAGAGGAAGAACAACAAGCTGCAGAACTTGAAGCTGATAAACGAAGCACGACAGGTTTTGGTGCTAGTGCTGGTGGTAGTGGTTCGTCTTAATCACGTGATAAAATTTCTGCTTTTAAGATACGTCATATTATCAACGAAATTCAACAGCCCTATTATTAGCGACAAGAAAACCACAACAACACTATGATTTATATCAAAAAATTGGACAAATTCTTCATCTAAAATTGCTATTTTTCATCTTTCCTTAAGGTTTGTATGCTAATATAGATACAGAAATATTAATATTATGGATTGTTATATGGCTACTAACCCAGAAACATTAGATACAAGCACAATCAAAACTGATCAAGATCTTCAGCGGGCATTAAATAGTCCAAATCAAAGTATTTTAAAACAAAAATTTGATACAGCTTGTGTTGAGGTAGCAGCCCTTTTACAAAGGTTAAGTCAACCTTTGTTAACCCAAGGCTTCATTACTTCTAAGGAAGATGATGATGATTCAAAAGCATTTGTATATGATAAGGCTGAAGATATAGTTCAAACAAGCACAGAACTAACACCGTTCCAATTATGGATTCTTGAAATTTTGGAAAAATTAAAAGTTAATGATGCCTTGATCAAAGCGTTAAAAAATAAATTTCAAACTCATAATCAGCTATTACAACATCAACAACAAAATACTTTACAACAACATTTGCAAAATAAATTTAAAGTGCCTGCACTACAAAGTCAGGCAACAGCCAAGAACGCCGTTCAAGCTGTATTTAGTCATGATCATACTAAGTTGAGGAAAGCTGATAGTCAGAAACATCGTGATGAATATAATCAAAATAGTAGTAACTTCGAAGTATTTGATTATCCAGGCACAGATAGGTCACCTGAACAACAATATGCTTCAGCTGCCTCGATCTATGATGATACATTAAGCGATTTATTTTTAGATCGTGAACAAGATGTTCGTTTACCATTATTAAATATGTTGAACCGTTTATTACATCAACGCCAAAGTTTAGAACATCATTATGGAAATCAAATTAGTTCTGTTGAAAATTCATCCCGTTTGCTTTGTCAAATGCTACAGTGTGCGGGTGCATATTCACCGAGTTATGGTGGTTGTGGAATGGAAGCTGAGGAACAATATAGACGACCAGCTCCATATGTTGTTTATTGATATTAAATAAATAGCTTATCTGTAATATCTTTTATAATTGGATTTCAGTTTAATTGGTGTTCTTTGCTTCATCAGAACGTCGTTGTTCTAACTCTAGCAAATAGTCTTCATCGATATCACCACAAATATATTCGCCACTAAAAACGGAATCTTCAAATCGAGTTATATTTGGGTTGCCATCTTTTGCTGCGTGAATTAAATCTTCCAATTCTTGATAGATTAACCAATCAGCACCGATGGCTTGGCAAACTTCTTCGGTCGTTTTATTGTGCGCTATTAATTCCTTACGAGCTGGAATATCAATACCATAAACATTAGGATAGCGAACAGGTGGTGCTGCTGAAGCAAAATACACTTTTCTAGCACCGGCTAATCTGGCTAGTTTAACAATTTGTTCAGATGTATTTCCACGCACAATTGAATCATCAACTAATAAAACATTTTTATTTTTGAATTCTAATTCAATCGTATTTAATTTTTGTCTCACTGATTTTCGACGTTCTGCTTGTCCTGGCATAATAAAAGTACGACCAATATAGCGATTTTTAACAAAACCTTCACGATATTTGATATCAAGTGTTAGCGCTAATTGTAAAGCAATTGTTCTTGACGTATCCGGAATTGGGATAACAACATCAATATCATGATCAGGATAAGTTTTTAAAATATTTTGTGCTAAATATTCACCCATTCTTAAGCGCGTATGATAAACCGAAATATTATCGATTAATGAATCGGGTCGTGATAAATAAACTAATTCGAATATACAGGGATGAAGTTTTGTATTCGTTGCACATTGCTTTTTGAATAATTTGCCTTGTAAATTAATAAAAATGGCTTCACCTGGTGCCACATCTGCAATTAATTCAAAACCAAGACAATCAAGCGCAACACTTTCAGATGCGACCATGTATTCGTCACCTTCAGATGTTTGTCGCTTGCCATAAACCAAAGGTCTAATGCCTAATGGATCGCGAAACGCAACTAAACCTTGATTGGTGATCATCGCTAACACAGCATAAGCACCACGGCAACGCTGATGAACTTCACTCACTGCATGAAAAATATCATCAACATCTAATTGCATTTTACCTTGTTTTTGTAATTCATAAGCGAAGATGTTTAATAGAATTTCGGAATCAGATTCGGTATTTAAATGCCGCATATTAGTATGAGCAAGTTCATCGGTGAGTTGTGGCGCATTCGTTAAATTACCATTATGCGCTAAGGTGATCCCATAGGGCGAATTAACATAAAAAGGTTGTGATTCTGTTTCATCATCACTGCCTGCGGTGGGATAACGAACATGGGCAATACCCATATTCCCCTTTAACATTTTCATGTGGCGAGTGTGGATCACATCTCGAACTAAACCATTGCCTTTTTGGAGATATAATCTGCCATGTTCACAGGTGACAATGCCAGCGGCATCTTGACCACGGTGTTGGATTAACGTTAACGCATCAAATAAGGTTTGATTGACGGGGCCATGCAATATAGCGCCAACTATGCCGCACATATTTCACCTTTTCATTATTATATAAAAAGAGGCGATTTTAGCATGAACATGCTATAGCGTCATTAAATATTACAGCTGACTAGAGAGCACTATGTTTTAATTATTAATGGTATTTAGTACGTCTTTTGCTGTTGTTTTTCCTGAATTTTGCTTATCGTCAGTAGACGAACTTGATGGGGATTTATTATCCGGATTTGTTTTCGCACCAGAAGATTGATCCTCATCGTTTCCTTGAATAGCATCACTATCTGGCTCGGGTTTTAAGTGTTGTTTAATATCTTCAGGAATTAAACTATGGATCCAATTAACCAACCAACTAAAATGTGGCGGCAATTTAGCTTTGGTATACCATGATTCTACTTTTGCTGGAGTTAAACTAATTGCTAATATCAACACAGCAATAATTAATACGCCACGCACAAAACCAAATACTAAACCTAGTAATCTATCGGTGCCGCCTAAACCTGTTTTATCAACAGCCGCACCAATTAAAAAATTGATAAAGCCTCCAATAATTAATACCGCAACAAATAATCCGGCAAATGCTAAAGCATAACGTATAGAGGGATTAGCAACATGGTTAGCCAACCAATCTTTAGCCACGCCATCAGCAAAAGTAAATGCTATCCAAACAGCTAAAATCCACACAACGAGAGATAAGCCTTCTCTTACGAATCCTCGTAATACACCCACTAAAGTCGATAAAACAATTAACCCGACAATTGTCCAATCAACCCAATTGTAAGCAGCGAAATCCATCGTTTCCTCCCACCAATAAATTATCTAACTACTAACCCATCACTTTATGTTTAAATACTAAGCCTTGCAAGTGAATTTTTACATGTAATTGCTTTTGAATTTTTTTAGCCTGACGTTCATGTTTTAGTGGTCCAACAAACACACGATAAATTAATTTACGCTTTGCTAAACGTGATTTTTCGACAAAAGTTTTATAGCCCATCGTTGCAATCTTCTTTGCTAATTCTTTGGCACTTTGATGTTGTGAAAAACTGGCCACTTGCACAACCCATGCATCAATTTCTTTTTTACTTATCTTATGAATAGGAGGCAGCTTGTGTTGAACTGTTTTCTTGACGCTAACAACTGTTGATTTTACCTTAGGTTTAATTTTAGGTGAAGCAACTGCTTCATTTTCTCGATGATTTAATCGTGTGATCACAGTTTGTAAATTTTCTTTCGGCTTAACCGTAATAGTTTCTTCTGCTTCATGCGTTTCGGGAATCGAGAGTTTAATCGTTGACGGTGCTGATTTGGTTTTTTGACCACTCAGAATGAGCATGATAATAAAACCTGCAACCAATAGTAAAACAATACCGCCAATTATTCGTTGTATTAAAGTTTGACTCATCGCTATTTTCCTTGTGCAATTATTTTTTTAATTTCTCCAACTAACCTACTCGAACCAAATACTACTATTACATCATTTTCTTGTAATTCTTTTATAACACTTTTCAATGCATCATTAGCAGATTGATGTGTTTTTATAGTTGATACGCGAAGTTCTTGTAATAAATTTTTTAATAATTTGTTATCTGCGCCATGTTCATCTTGCAAATTTGTGACATGCCAATTGTGGATGATATCCGTAAATGGTGCTAAACAATCACGGTGATCTTTATTGCCTAACATTCCCACGATAGCAATAAAACGCCCCGTTTGTTGTTGTAAAAACTTTGCTAAATGCTGACAAGCCTCCGGATTATGTGCGATATCAAATATCATTTTCTGTGGTGATTCAATAATTTCTTGTCGGCCTGAAATAAAGGCTAACTTTAAACCTTGATGAATCGCATTTAAATCAATCGCAATTGTAGGTGATAATAATTTTAAGACCATTAATGCTGTTGCAGCATTTTTAATTGATAATTTTGGTTTAGGTAAATCCAACAGTTCCGTTTCGTTATCAGACCAAGACCAAGTACCATTTTCATCGATGGAAAAACGAAAGGCGTCATTGATACTATATAAGGGTGTATCAACTAAAATAGAATATTGTGTCACTGTATGAGGTATATGTGTTTCACCTATTACACAAGGTTTACCTGAGCGCATGATACCAGCTTTTTCAAAACCAATTGCTTCACGATCGGGACCTAAACGATCGATATGATCAAGTGCAATAGTTGTAATAACTGAAATATCCGCATCGACAATATTACACGCATCTAAACGACCGCCAATCCCAACTTCTAGAATTATGATATCTAATTCTTGCTCTTTAAAAATCACTAACGCGGCTAAAGTTACCATATCAAAATAACCCAAACCGACATTTTCTGAATTGTGATAAACCAATTCGAATGCATCACACAATAATTGGCTATTTACTGCTTGCCCGTTGAGTCTGATCCTTTCATTAAACAGAAGGATGTGGGGCGAGGTATATAATCCAACACGAAAACCTGCTTGCAATAAAATTGCTTCTAGAATCGTTGCCGTTGAACCTTTTCCATTCGTCCCCGTTATCGTAATAACCGGAACTGAAAAATGATTTAAACGTAAACTCTCGACGATAGGATATAGTCTATCTAAACTTGCTTTTAATACGGGATTAGACTTTACCTCTAACTTTTTTAACCATTGATTAAGTTCATCCGCGCTCATTCGTCACCATGTTTTTTATCCTTTTTCGTTACTTTGATATCAGTAACATGGTGATGAGTTAATTTGGTCAATAATGAAGTTAATTTTGTTTTCATTTGGCGTCTATCCACAATTAAATCAATCGCACCATGTTCTAATAAAAATTCACTCCGTTGAAAACCTTGAGGTAATGTTTCACGCACAGTTTGCTCAATCACCCGTGGACCCGCAAAACCAATTAACGCACCAGGTTCTGCAATAATCACATCACCCAACATCGCAAAGCTAGCAGAAACGCCACCCATGGTTGGATCAGTTAAAACAGAAATAAAAGGTATAGAGGCTTTATTTAATCGCGTTACAATTGCAGCTGTTTTTGACATTTGCATCAATGAAATTAAAGCCTCTTGCATTCGCGCACCACCACTTGCAGAAAAACAAATTAAGGGTTTTTTATGTGCTAAACAATGCTTGGCTGATAAAACAAATTTTTCACCGACAACCGCCCCCATTGAACCACCAATAAAATTATATTCAAAGGCGCAAGCAACAACAGACAAACCATTAATGCGGCCGGCAAATGAGATTAACGCATCTTTTTCACCAGTATTCTTTTGCGCACTCGAAATTCTATCTTTATATTTTTTGGAATCTCTAAATTTCAAAAAATCGATCGGTTCTAAATGTGGTGCAATCTCTTCGCGCGGACTATCATCAAGTAATAATTCTAAACGCAGTCTTGCTTCCAGTTTTAAATGAAAACTGCATTTAGGACACACAAATAAATTACGTTCTAAATCGGCACGATATAATACCGCATCACAAGACGGACATTTAGTCCATAAGCCTTCGGGGACGCCCTTTTTCTTGGAAGCATCAGTACGAATCCTCGAAGGTAATAATTTTTCAAACCAACTCATTCAATTACACTCATTGTACATAATTATTATCTAATATGATACTATAAGTGTGTAAATAATCATAGAATCGGGTATAGTTCATCGTTTTAATTATCACTAAGAAAAGGTTCACACGATGGCGCTTGATGAAAAATATGTGAGTGGTTTTGCCAATTATTTTGCAGTTGAGGCAATTGAAGGTGCACTCCCTAAAAATCAAAATAATCCACAACAAGTTCCATTGGGTCTTTATGCTGAACAATTAAGTGGCAGTGCGTTTACAAAAAATCGCAAAGATAATTTTTTTACTTGGCTATATCGAATTTTACCGTCGGTTAATCATAACAAATTTACATCTTATGAATTAAATTCACAGTTCATCACGCCATCATTTTCCACGCCACAATCTCCAGAACAATTACGCTGGCAAGCATTACCTTACCCTACAATGCCAACTCATTTTATTAATGGGATCAAAACGCTTTTAGGTCATGGTCAAGTATCTATGCGAAGTGGTGCTGCTGTTCATCTTTATGCGTGTAATTCCTCAATGAATGAAGATTATTTTTATAATGCTGATGGTGAATTATTAATTGTTCCAGAAGAAGGAAGTTTACAATTTAAAACTGAAATGGGTTGGTTAACCGTTGCACCAAACGAAATTATTGTGATCCCTCGCGGTGTAAAATTTCAAGTTAATTTAATCGATGAAAAAGCGCGAGGCTATATTTGTGAAAATTTTGGTGAACCTTTTTCATTACCTGATTTAGGATTAATGGGACCAAATTGTCTCGCACAGGCTAGACATTTTTTATCACCAACAGCTACCTTTGAAGATAAGCAAGGTAATTTTAATTTGATCTGTAAATATCAAGGTCACTTATGGCAAACAGATATAAATCATTCACCATTAAATGTGGTCGCTTGGCACGGCAATTATGCGCCTTACAAATATGATTTATCATTATTCACTGTCATCAATTCAGTGAGTTTTGATCATCCCGATCCATCAATATTTACCGTCTTAACTTCAAAAAGCACGGTCTCGGGTGTGGCGAATCTTGATTTTGTTATTTTTCCTGAACGCTGGTTAACCATGGAACACACCATGCGACTCCCCTATTATCATCGTAATATTATGAGTGAATATATGGGATTAATTAAAGGACAATACGATGCAAAAGAAGGGAATAATAAATCAGGTTTTGTCCCTGGGGGCGGCTCATTACATAATTGCATGTCAGCGCATGGACCCGATGCAAACTCATATCACAAAGCCATAACTACCGAGTTAAAACCAGAATATTATCAAAATACCTTGGCCTTTATGTTTGAATCATTTTATCCGTGGCAAGTAAGTGAGTTTGGTTTAACAACAGAAATTTTAGAAAAAAATTATATTGATTGTTGGGATCTACCTCGCCAATTCTAAAATCAAAATTGATTTTATTAAATAGTGATGACCTTAGCTTCATGCCAGGTTACTTTTTCACATAAATTATTCATTACTTTTTCGACAAAATGTCTAATATAAGGTTGTGTTTCGTGAAAAGCTAAGGCTTTTTCATTGACGAATTTTTCGATCATGATTAAGAAATTTGCATTCGATAAATCTACCGCTAACTCATATAGCAAACAACCTTCTTCTTTTTGTGTAGCAGGGATTAAGTTTTTTAATGCAGTAGTCAGTTCATCAACTTGCCCGTCTTTTGCTAAAAAATAAGATAGACAATAAATCGGTCCATCGATTTGATGTGACATAGCTTCTCTCTTTGAAAAATCGCAAGGTAACTTTTTGTAACACAGGCATTATACAATCACAAGTTTAAATTAAATTGATTGCCAGTAATCAAGATCAACAAACCCTGATATCCCAGATATTTTTCCTTGATTTTGATATTGCCAAAAAAGCCAATCATTAAAACCTTTCGGTAAATCTTTTATTGTAGGTGGTGATTTTTGCCATAAGGCAAGCCAAAGCGGATACGAGGAAAAATCACCAATAATATTATTATCCCAAAAATATTTATTGGTATATATCACCGGTTTGCAATGACAATGATGTTCAACTGTCGTTAAAAATTGCAGTAACTCTGTGCTATAGTCTTTGGTAGAAATTTTAAGTTTAAATCTAGAATTGATTTCAACATCAATAACAGGTGGTAAATCTAACTGATATTTTTCAATTGTTGCAAGAAAAAACTCACTCTGTGCTTTGCCGGAAAATGCTGGCCGAAAAAAATGATACGCACCTGTTTGGATTTTATTGTGTAAGGCATCTTCTTGATTGCGATTGAAAAAGGGATCAATCCAACTTAAGCCATCTGTTGCTTTGATATAGGCAAATTCAATATTATTGTGTGCAACTTGATGCCAATCAATTTGACCTTGAAAATGTGAAACATCAATCCCTTTCTTCATCACACAAATTAAACCGAGTATAAAGTGGTAAATGATCTGATAATTTATTCCAGGGTGGTTCATCTAACGTTTTAGCTGAAATTGGCTCCAGACCACGATAATAAATTCTATCTAATGGAAATAATGGAAATGCCGCAGGATAAGTTTTTGCATGTTGCCCTGTTGTTTTGTGATGGGCTTCATCAATTTGTAACCGTTCATCAAAATAATCTTTAAAACGGCCTTTTAAATCATTCGAATCTCCGGCAATAATTAATGGATCACTTAGCGGAATATTCGCGAGAATATGATCACATAATACTTTCACCTGTCTTTCACGTTCTTTTTCCCGTAAAGCAAAATGAAAACAAATGGTATGAATGTGATATTTTTTATTAGGTATTGCAATAATACCATGTAATAAACTGCGACTAAAATTAACATTATTCGAAAGGTTAATATTTTCCCAATCAATAAAAGGATATTTACTTAAAATAGCATTGCCATGATGACCCGATTCGTAAATAGCATTTTTACCATAAGCAAAATGCGGCCAAATGGTATCAGCAATATATTCAAATTGTGAGGCGTCAGGCCATTCATCAATTTTTTCTTGATGACCGGTATGTTCGCCTAAGACTTCTTGTAAAAAAACTAAATCACAATTTAGAGCTTGTAACGAATCACGCATAGATTGCAAATTAAATTGCTTTTTAGTGTAACCAAAACCTTTATGTATATTAAAGGTAACAACTCGTAATTCAGATAAGTTATGCATAGTTCTGTATCATTATTCGCGATAATTTAATAATAATCTATCTCATCTTTCTCGCAAGTATTTTTTATGCTTTTTCAGTTACCCAAGTTGGCGGATACGGTAAACTACCATTAATAAAAAATTTCGCCGCTTGAAATACTATTTTATCATCGCCATAAAATGCATGATGAATAAATTCCACAGCTTTCTCATTTGCCAAACATTGCCATGTTTGAAACGACGTAATATGTGGATTCTGCTCATTAAAAACATCAGGTGTAAAATAAGCAACATTGACACCGCCATTCGGATCTCTTGCCGAATAGTAATGAAAACCTTGAATGTTTTTTTGTCTGAGTTGTTGTCCTAAAGCTTGACTAAACTGATAATTCACCGGTGATGAAATTTGTTGACGAAAAGAGTTAAATTCATTTTTACATAAATCGACAAAACGTTCACATTGACTTCTGACCGCAAAGCCTGATAACGCTGTTTCGACTAAACCTAAATCAGCTTTAGTATGAGATAAAAATAGCAAACGATAAAATGCAACTTCAATAAAAGCACAAGACAATGATAATGAACCATACCAAAGTGAGGGATCAGAAGTCGTACCAAAACGGGAACCATAGCGCAATGGCGGATAGCGAAAAGGCGTAAATAATAAATAATGAATAGGTTTTATTTTTTGTTTGATTTTAGGTTTGACACCTTCAATCAAGTCTTCAAGAATTTCATGCTCTTTGGCGTTATCAACTAATTTACGTGTTGATGATTTATGTTGCGCTTCAACCACTCGCCAAACAGTTTCTGATAAAGATGTAATATGAGCTTGTCCCTGGCATTTTTGCCAAATATCGATAGTCAAAATATCCTCCTTGTAATCTTGATTAAGTTTTTCCGCGCATGGCATCAAGATAATCAGCCACTTTCACCATACCGGTGATAGATTGCACCGCATGACAAGGTGTTTGTCCTAAATAAGTGTTTTCAGCATGAAACCAATCTCGACATTGCTTTTCGTTTCCACCGAGTAAAGCATCAAGACTACGATAAATTCGAATCAGTAATAGTGCGAGTTCTCCCTCTTTACTATGACTTAGAATTTGGCGTTTATTATCATAGAGTCTACTAATCGAAGCTTCACTGACACCCAATAATTTTGCCACTTGTTTTTGCGATAATTTAAACAGTTCTACTACCCGTAATAAGGCTTTACGTAATACTGTCGCTGCCTCATCATCGGTATAACCCTTTGAAATATCATAATTAATCGATTTATTCACCATAACCACCTCCTTTCATATGAAATTATAGCATATAATTGTTTAATTTGAAACAATGTCAGCCCTGCCGCTTTTCCAAAATTGCGCAATTTGTTCCTCATCATTAATAAACGCTAGATATTAGTGTGCCAAATCAATTAGTATTAGCACTCCGCGATAACAGTATAATTTTTGAACCCTTCATTCGAGTACGACTAACATGACAAGACGCAGCAAGATTTTAAGCATAGTAACAGTTTTGGTAATGATTCTAATAATCAGTTTTTGGCTTTTCATTCGACATATGTTCGCCAGTTTTAAAATGCCAGCGTTTCCACCCGCAGTGGTCACCACAGTTAAAACTGAGATATCGTCCTGGCCAGAAAATATTGAAGCGGTTGGCACCTTAAACGCCATGCAAGGGATCACACTTAAAACTGAAGTATCTGGTAGAGTCACTAACATCAGTTTTAAATCTGGCGAAAAAGTTGTGAAAGGCACAACACTTATGCAATTAAATCCTGATATTTTACAAGCACAATTACAATCACAACTTGCTGAATTATCTCTCGATAAAATCAATCTCGAACGTGATCAAAAATTATTTAATAAAGGTGTAAAATCTCAAGCAGAATTAGATACCTCAGAATCGACTTACAAAGCGGAATTGGCACAAGCTAATAGCTCAAAAGCGCAACTCGCTCAAACGACAGTAAAAGCTCCTTTTTCAGGAACACTGGGTTTGCGTCAAGTCAGTCTCGGGGATTATTTAACAGCTGGTGCATCAGTCGTTAATTTACAAGATTTAGATCACATGCGTGTTGATTTTTCGATTCCTGATATTTATCTTGGACAATTACAAAATGGTTTATCCATTACTGCGACATCTAAAGCCTATCCCAGTAAAAAGTTTAAAGGTCAAGTTTACGCTTATGAATCCTTAGTCAATCAAAATAATCAAACCATTGCCATTCGCGCTAAAATTGAAAACCCACAACATTCTTTAATTCCAGGCACATTTGTTGAGGTGAAATTACAATTACCACTAAAACAAACTGTTATTGCTCTTCCACAAACTGCCGTGCTTTATTCTGTTGCAGGAAATTACGTTTACACTATCAACAAGAAAAATGAAGCCGTGCAACAATTTGTGACATTAGGTCCTAGAATCGGTAGCCAAATTGCTGTAATTAAAGGTTTGCAACCCGGACAAACTGTTATTACCACTGGACAAATCAAAGTGCAAAATGGTTCAAAAGTTATAACAGAAGATGAAATGCAACAAAAATTAGCAACAGCAAAACATTCATCATCATCAATGAAACAGCATAAAGGTTAACATCATGCGTTTTACAGATTTATTTATACGCCGCCCTGTTTTTGCATCGGTATTAAGTTTAATTTTATTAACTGTGGGTATATTAGGTTGGAGTAAATTAAATATTCGCCAATATCCCAAAATAGATACGTCAGTTATCACAGTCACCACGAGTTATCCGGGTGCAAGTAGTCAGTTAATGGAAGGGTTTGTTACAACGCCACTCGAAAATGCGATAGCAGGTGTTGATGGAATTGATTATCTCACCTCCTCTTCATCACAAGGGATTAGTAATATCACCATTAACTTAAAACTGGGTTATGATATTAATAAAGCGATTACTGATGTTAGTGATGCTATTTCTTCAGTGCGCTATCAATTACCCAAAGATGTTTATGATCCGGTTGTGGCAAAACAAGATCCCAATGCCAATCCAACCTTATTTATTAGTTTTTCTTCAAAGTCACTTAGCCCTGAAGGTATTACTGATTATTTATTACGTGTTGTGCAACCACAAATTCAAACGTTACCGGGTGTCGGTCAAGCTAAATTAATGGGTGAACGCAAATATGCCATGCGTATTTGGCTTAATCCAGAACTGATGGCCGCGCATCACGTAACAACAAACGATGTAATGACGGTTTTGCAAAATAATAATATACAAGCACCCGCGGGTCATATCCGAGCGACATATCAAAATATCAATATTAATGCGGTCACCGATATTGCCTCAGCACAACAATTTAATAATTTAATTATTAAAAATGATCATGGCCAAATTGTTCGCCTCAAAGATATTGGTAGCGCCAAACTCGGCGCTGAAAACGATGACGTTTCCGTTATCATTGATGGAAAACCACAAGTCGTGATGGGAATTATTCCAAAATCAGATGCTAATCCACTTGATGTTTCACGAGAAATTTATAAAACACTACCCACTATTCGAGAATCATTACCCGCGGGTATGAAATTAAAAATTGCTTGGGATTCCTCAATTTTTATTGCGCAATCAATTAAAGAAGTAATTGGCACCATTTTCATCGCAGCACTTTGCGTTATTATCGTCATCTTCTTATTTATTGGTTCGCTGCGTTCAGTCATGATCCCAGTCATAACCATTCCGCTATCATTAATCGGTGCCATGGCCTTCATGCACGCACTCGGTTATTCAATCAACACGTTGACTCTGCTCGCGTTTGTTCTTGCCATCGGTATGGTTGTAGACGACGCCATTGTTGTTTTAGAAAATATTCATCGACATATTGAAAGTGGCATGAAACCATTTGCAGCATCAATGTTAGGTGCTAGAGAAATTGCATTTCCAGTAATAGCGATGACATTAACATTAGCCGCCGTGTATACGCCGATTGGATTTATGGCGGGTTTTACGGGATCGTTATTTAAAGAGTTTGCTTTTACCTTAGCGGGCACAGTGATCATATCAGGTTTTATTGCTTTAACATTATCGCCGATGATGTGTTCTAAAATCATGATGAGCCATGAGAATCAATCCAGTTTTGTCAGTTTAATTGATAACGTTTTCCAACGGATTGCAGAATTTTACCAACGGTTGTTAACGGGTGCGTTAAATTTTCGTCCGTTAATCATTTGCACGGCATTGTGTTTATTTTTATTAGGCGCTGCCTTATTTAATATTTTTAGCTTGCACCAACAAATTGTACCACCCGAAGATCAGGGTGCGCTGATGAGTATTATTTTTGCACCAAGTGATTCTAATTTAGCTTATACGCAAAAATACACCAATCAATTAATCAATATTTATAAAACCATTCCTGATGTAAAAGGTTATGGGATTATTAATGGCTTTCCTATGGGCGTTAACTCTGCGTTATCATTCCTAGTTTTAAAACCTTGGAATGAACGTAAAATTTCGACCACCCAAGTTAAACAAATGTTAATCCCCAAAATGTGGTCAATTCCAGGTGTGATGGCGATGCCTAACGATCCACCCGATGTGCCAGGCGCTGGTGGCTTTTTCCCAATTGAATTTGTGATTAAGACAACGGGTAGTTATGAAAAATTAAATGAAGTCACCAATAAATTTTTAGCAGCAGCACGTCAAAATACAAAATTATTAAATCTGCGAGCGGATCTGCAAATGGATCAACCTCAAATTAATATTCACATTGATCGAAATAAAGCAAATCAACTGGGCATCAATATGACCGAAGTCGCGAATACGTTAAACTCATTACTCGGAAAACCGACGATTACTCGCTTCGTCAGAAGCGGTCGCAGTTACGATGTTATTCCTGAAATCAATGAGAGCGCACAGCTTTATCCCGAACAATTAAATAATGTAAATATTAAAACGGCGAGTGGTGAATTAACACCGTTATCAAATATCGTTTCAATTACAACTTCAGCAACACCAAACAGTTTAAATCACTTCCAGCAAATGCGCTCCGCTACGATTACGGCTATTCCCTTTCCAGGATATAGTTTAGGACAAGCGATTACCTATTTAACCAATCTTGCTAAAAAAATCGTGCCTCCTGGCATGACTTATGATTATGGTGGGCAATCACGTCAATTTGTCCAAGCAAGTGGCACGATGATGATGACATTTATCTTTGCTTTGATATTTATTTTCCTCGTGCTGAGTGCGCAATTTGAAAGCTTTGTTGATCCATTTATTGTAATGATCAGTGTGCCATTATCTTTAGTGGGCGCCTTAATTGCGATGTTTGTGACAAAATGTTCTTTAAATATTTATACCGAAATAGGCTTGGTGACTTTAATCGGTTTGATTTCTAAACATGGTATTTTAATGGTTGAGTTTGCAAACCAACAACAAAAATTAGGTTTAGATAAATTGCAAGCGATTATAAAAGCAGCAACCATTCGTTTACGCCCTATTCTTATGACTACCTTTGCAATGATTTTAGGTGCCGTCCCACTTGCCCTTGCCACAGGCGCAGGCAGTGAAGCGAGACGTCAAATGGGCTGGGTAATTATTGGTGGTATGAGTATTGGTACGTTATTTACCCTTTTTGTCGTACCTGTTGTTTATAGCTTTATTGCACGTAAATTTAATGCTAAAGCGGCAGCAGAAAAAGATGAAATGTTAAATGAACTAGAAACTAATTTATCACATTCATCTTGATTAATTAAAAATTATATATAATTGAATAACACTTTACTTCGAGGTGTAATTCAATTGAACTAAACAGATTAAGGTAATACATCAAAAAAAGTGTAAAAAAAAAATAGACCCTAATTTTAAAGAATAAATATTAAAGCTATCAACCTTATTTAGTACAGGAATGATTAATTATCAACTTTTTCTCTAGCCTCATAACATTTTTCATATAAATTTAGTTGCTGATATAACATGGCTTTACGATATAACAAAGGTTGTTTTTCTTTTTTTGCTAAGACATCTACTCTTGCGTAAATCTTTAGTTGTAAATCACGAGGACAAGATTTATCTCGTTCAGAAGATTTAATACATAAGTTACAATATTCATTCATCATGTCACGGATTTTTTCAGGCACTTTTATATTGGCATAAGGATTATCTTTAATTAAAGTTGAAATTTCGATAGCTTGATTATGAGCAAAACAAGTATTCACTGCTACTACCAATAGCATACTTATGATAATCCTTTGCATCCGAACTCTCCTAAAGACGTATTATATAACGCTATTCTAATAGCAAAAAAAAAGGTAGGCAACTTTCGCTACACTACCCAAAAGTAAAATACTTAAGAGGATTATTTTAAGTATTATCCAAAACGAATGCACTCGTGTAAGAATCATCACCAGGTGATGATATGGCATGATGATAAGCATTTGGGCCAGTTTTAGCCGCAGTTAAAATATCTAATATTGCACCATTCGATGAACGCGCTTTATGACCAGATCGCAGGCATTCATTTTTGATAGCATATTGTTGTTGTTCTAACAAAGTGATAGGTTCAAAGCCAAAAAGAGAAAGGAATAAATTAATAAAACGAATTAAATAATAACTAAAGTCAAAAGTCGATTCGGTAGCACGAACTACTGTTTCGACAGTGGGGGAACTTGTTTGCGTTTTTATTGGTGTGACATTTAAAATAATATCAATATCAAGTTTTTCTGCTGTTTCACAAAATAAATAATTTTCATTCAATTCTTCATCACTGATATTCTGTTGTTTTAACCTGTTATCGATTTCAGAATTAGAAAGAATTGATTCGCGACATAAATAAATTTTCTCTTTCATTTCAAAATAATAAACAATATTGACTACCGAATGATAACCATTTGCTCGCGCTCGTTGATAAAGATTAAATAATGAAGAGGGTAACTCGTCAACGCGTAATAGTTTTAGTGAAGGATTTTGGCAAATTGGATAATGGATTTCTTTTGTCATATTATATTTCATATACTAACCCCTAATTAATTTTTATTGCCTATTTTTCATAGTGTCATTATCTCGAAAAAAAGGTGTCACAGTAAATGACAAAACTGTGTAGTCAGTGTCAGCGGGAAAGTGGCAGCATCGTAAGAGAAAACTTACGTGTTGTAGTCCAATATTGATTTATCCGATTTAGCAAGATAACAATAAGCACTCGGTACCACGAATAACGAGAAAAAAGTACCAAATAACATTCCACTTACAATTACAATGCCCAATTGTTGCCGAGAATGTGCGTCTGCGCCAGTTGCTAAAGCAAGCGGGATTGCACCTAACACCATTGCGGCAGTGGTCATTAAAATGGGACGTAAACGTAAAGAAGATGCTTCTATAATTGCGCTCATTTTATCGAAACCTTCCGCACGCAATTGATTCGCAAACTCGGTAATTAAAATTCCATGTTTAGAAATTAATCCTATTAATGTAACTAGACCAATTTCACTATAAATATTTAAACTCCCACCAGTCAGTTTTAAAACAAAAATTGCGGCAACTAAAGTTAATGGAACAGATAACAATATAATTAAAGGATCAATAAAACTTTCAAACTGTGCGCTTAAAACCAGATAAATAAATATTAAAGCTAATAAAAAAGCCATGTTCATATCAGAACGAGTTTCTAAAAATCGTTTAGCCGCACCCACAAAAGTATATTGTGTATCATCAGGTAAGTTTTGTTCGGCTAAGTGTTGTAAAAGAGAAACCGCCTGACCTAACTCAACACCTGGTGCTAATTCTGCACTAAATTCATCGGCACGTAATCGATTAAAGTGTGGCATGTCTGTCGTACCAATGACAGAATTTATTTTTAATAAATTCGACAGCGGAATCATTTGATCGTTTTTATTACGGACGTAAATTTTTCCGAAGGCATTGAGATCATGCAACTCATGTTGTTTCATTTGTAACATGACATCATAGGTTTGTCCTTTATATTGAAAATGTGTTTCATTAGTGCCACCTAACAATGTCGCTAATGTATTATTAATATCATTTAAATTAATATTTAAATCAGCAGCTAAGTTACGATTAATATCCACGCTAAATTGTTGGCTATCCATATCGAGATCATCATTCACATTAGTTAATTGTTTATATTGATCAACAACATTTATAAAATGTTTAGCAACTTGGTGTAAATGTAAATAACTGCCACTGGTTGTTAGCATTAAACTGATAGCATGATGACTAGAATCACCATGACCTAAAGGAGATTGTTCAACAGGAAACGCAATTACGCCTGGAATTTTAGCCATCGACTTTTTCAATTGATTTGTTATTTGCTGTTCACTACGCCCTCTTTTAGACCAGGGCTTTAGGTTTATAAAAGAGTAAGCTTCATCAGGGGCATTATCTTCTATGAAGGTAATATAATCTTGAACCTCTGGAATTTTACTATATATTTTTTCTAATTGTTTTACATATTGGTTGGTATAATGAAAACTCGCATCTGTTGGCGCATTCACAATTCCCATAATCGTACCTTCATCTTCAAGTGGCGCAAGTTGCTGCGGCAAATGACGATAAATTAAAATACCGCCTGTTGCTAATAAAAGTAATATCACTAAAACGAAATGGCGATAACCCAAAATAATATTTAAGATTTTTTTATATCCGTCTTTAAAACGATAAAAAGCACTATCTAACCATTTACCATAGACACCTTTTTCATTTGCATTCTTAAGTAAACGCGCACACATCATGGGTGATAAAGTTAAAGCAATAAAACCTGAAATTAACACGGCAATTGCTAGCGTAAATGCAAATTGCCGAAATAACGTTCCGGTAATATTTCGCGTAAAGCCAACAGGCGCATAAACTGCGGCAAGTGTAATCGTCATTGCAATCACGGCAAAAACAATTTCTTGGCTGCCTTTAATCGCCGCTTGAAAAGATTCCGTTCCCGATTCGATATGTCGATAAATATTTTCTAATACCACAATCGCATCATCGACAACTAAACCTATCGCTAAGACTAATGCTAATAACGTAATCGTGTTTATCGTATAACTTAAAATATAGAGTCCAGTAAACGTCGCAATAAGACAAATTGGTATCGTCACAATGGGAATAGAAGCAGAGCGAATACTCCCTAAAAATAAATAGACGACGACTAATACAAGAAGAATGGCTTCAAAAATAGTTTCATAAACATTATAAATTGATTGATGAATAAAAATTGCAGCATTATATACAATTCGAGCATGCATGCCTTCAGGTATATTTGTTTTTAATTTTTTTAACACTCGTTTGACAGCTTCTGCCACTTTAATGGGATTTGCAGTTGATTGGGCATAAACACCGACACCCACCGCAGGTTTGCCATCGACTCGCATCATGCCATCAGTATCTTCCGGACCAACTTTAACATTTGCAACATCTGCTAATCGAACAAAATTTCCATTAATTTGTCGAACAATGATATTTCTAAATTGACTGACAGTATCAAAATTGGCATTAATCAACACTGTATAATAACGATTGCGCGCTTTAATTTGCCCCGTTGCAACATTCACATTTTGTGATTGAAGGGCATTATCGATATCACTTACCGTAACATGATGCGCAGCCATTTTGACAGGATCAAGCCAAATGCGCATGGCATATTCTCTATCACCATAAAGTCGAACTTGCCCCACACCAATTAATTGCTCAAGCTGAGGTTTAATGTAACGATTTATATAATCGGTTAATTCGAGGGGCGATTGATTTTTATCGCTAAAACTTAATATCACTGCTTGAGTCGCATCGGGATCAAATTTAATGACTTCGGGCCGATCTGCGCCATCAGGTAAGGAATCTTCAATATGAGCAATTGCATTTCGCACATCATTTACTTCAGCATCTAGATTTGTACCTAATTTAAAACGGATACGAATATTGGATTCACCTCGACTACTCGATGATTTTATTTCATCAATTCCACTCACCGAGCTTAATGCATTTTCAATTGGTGTGGTAATTCTTGATTCCATTAATTGGCTGCTTGCACCTTGATAAAGCGTTTTGACTAACGCGACCGGTTTATTGATAACGGGTAATTCGCGTAATGCTAAACGTTGATAACTAATGATACCAATAATAATAAATATCAAACTGATCACAATCGTAAAAACAGGACGGCGAATACAAATTTCCGGTAATTTCAAGCAGCGTTCTCCTGCATTTTACTAATATGAATTTTGCTGCCATTTTTTAAGCGTTGTTGACCGGCGATAACAATGTTATCTGATTGCTGTAAACCTTGTAAAACTTCTATTTTATTATTTTGTCGCGCGCCTAATTTAACATTCATCCTCATCGCTTTATTTTTTACAATTTTATAAACAGTCGGACCACTTAATGATGAGACAACAGCTTCTTCTGGGATCACTAAGGCATTTTTTATCACACCGAGCTGTTGCTTAACGACAACAAATAATCCTGGTGATAAACTTTCTGAAATATTATGAACACGTGCTCTAACTGTTATGGTGCGAGTTGCGGGATCGATAATCGGTGAAATATAAGTAACATCACCATGAAATATTTTTCCAGGAAACGAACTCGTGCTAAGTTCAATTTTTTGCTTTAAATGTAATTGTGCTAAATAATTTTCGGGTACGCTATATTTAACTCGTAAATTTTTTCGATTGACTAATGTCACTAACGCTTCACCTACTTTAACATATTGTCCTTTACTAATTAATGGTGCGCCAATTTGACCACTAAACGGTGCGCGTAATTGCATTTTATTGAGTTCGACTTGTTTTTCTGAAAGCGTTGCTTTTAATGCTAAAAAATTTGCTTTGGCATTATCTAATTCCTGTAACGAAGTTGCACCCCGCTTAGCTAATAATTGTTCACGCTGATATTTTGTTTGATTTAATAACACATTGGCTTTGACAGATTGTAATTCAGCACGCTGAATCGCATCATCTAATTGAAATAGTAATTGCCCTTTTTCAATTTTTTCCCCAGGTTTAAATTCAATTTTTGCGACTTTACCGGCGATTTCAGGACTGATGGTTATTTGGTTAAAAGCAATTAAACTTCCCAAGGCATTTATCTCAGTCACAATCGGTTCGCGTTTTACTTTTGTCACAATAACATCATCGACAGAATTTAATTTTAATTTTGGTGTTAAAGGTGCTGTCGCACTTAACCGATAATAGATTGCACCAATAACGAATATGATTAAAAAAACAAAAATACTTAAAATTGCACGCTTCATAAATCATCTACTGGCAAATATGGGTAGCGTAATAATATAGAAGCTGTACTTAACTTGCAAGGTTGTGCTCACCATGTATTCGTATTGCATCTTGCTGAAGAAATCGGTAGTGTGTCAGGCAAATTCGTGTGGAGAAACAGATAGATGGAAAATCTAAAAGACTTAATTGAAACGGCGTTTGAAAATCGCAAAGAACTCTCACCCAGTAAAGTAAGCAGTGAAATAAAAAATGCCATTCTTGAAGTTATCGAAGCACTCGATCAAGGTCAGCTCCGGGTTGCAGAAAAATTAAATAACCAATGGCATGTTCATCAATGGATTAAAAAAGCGGTATTACTTTATTTTGCTATTATGGAAAGCAAGCCTATCCCCGCAGCATTCACACAATTTTTTGATAAAGTCCCATTAAAATATAGCCAATATGATGAAAAACATTTTCAACAAGATGGTACCCGTGTTGTTCCTCATGCACTCGTTCGTAAAGGCGCGTTTGTCGCGAACAATACTGTTTTAATGCCGAGCTATGTCAATATTGGCGCCTACATCGGACAAGGTACCATGGTTGACACGTGGGCTACCGTTGGGTCATGCGCGCAAATTGGTGATCATGTTCATTTATCAGGTGGTGTAGGAATTGGTGGTGTATTAGAACCGTTACAAGCAAACCCTACTATTATTGAAGACAATGTTTTTGTCGGCGCTCGCTCTGAAGTCGTTGAAGGTGTCATAGTAGAACAAGGTGCGGTTATTTCCATGGGTGTTTATTTGGGACAAAGCACTCGAATTTATCATCGTGAAACAGGTGAAATTAGTTACGGTCGAATTCCCGCAGGGAGTGTTGTCGTGCCTGGAAATCTACCCAGTCAGGATGGACGATATAGTTTGTATTGTGTGGTGATTGTAAAACAAGTGGATGAAAAAACTCGTAGCAAAGTGGGTGTTAATGAATTACTGCGTAATTTAGATTGGGTTCGTTGTTAATATTTACGCTAAAAAGCACATCTGTTTTTTTTACATCAAATTTTGCACTGATAAAGTCAGTCACTTTTATCTTTAACGTAGACCAATCAATTTTCAAATTTAGGATACTAGCAGGCAAAGATGATTGTAAAAACAAACGAGCCGCATCAAGATTACTTAAAATTTTCCTAAACAATCTATCATGATTGGTGTGTCCTTTACCCTTATGTTTATACATTTACCACAACCAATATACGATATAAAAACCACCATAACATATGTAGCAATTCTTTTAAACATTTTTTGGATGCTGATTAAGTGATATTATAAAAGGACACTTAAGAAAGTTAATCTCGAAAATTAATATATTGTAAAGGCAAATCAATTTGAGATTCTTTGATAAGTGCAATAACCTGTTGCAAATCATCACGCTTTTTGCCAGTTACACGAACTTGTTCACCTTGAACTTGTGCTTGAACTTTTATTTTAGAGTCTTTAATTAGTTTAGTCAGTTTTTTGGCGAGCTCTTTATCGATACCTTGTTTTACGGTAATTTCTTGACGCGCTTCTGATAAATTGGTTTTAATTTCTTGCTCATCTAAACAACCGATTTCAATTTTTCGTTTTGCACATTTTAATCGTAAAATTTCATTCATTTGTTTAATTTGAAAATCACTTTCTGCAGAAAGTAATATTGCATTTTCTTTATATTCATAACTTGCTTTGACACCTTTAAAATCGAAGCGAGTCGTAATTTCACGATTTGCCTGATCAATGGCATTAGTCAATTCATGTTGATCGACTTCAGATACGATATCAAATGACGGCATGGATGTTTGCTCCAGTTATGCTAAAATCGGACATTTTACTATGATCTATTTAAGGTCACAAGCACATGATAACATTATATGGCATTAATAATTGCGATACCGTCAAAAAAGCCAAACGTTGGTTACTCGATAATGAAATTCAATTTCAATTCTATGACTTTAAAACCGAAGGTGTAAATAAAAAACAAGTCGAAACATGGATGAAAATATTTGGCGACAATTTAATTAATAAACGTGGCACAACTTGGCGTCAATTATCCGAGTTAGAAAAAAATAATTCATCTCTTGATCAGTTAATTGAACTCATAATCAAGTACCCCACACTTATTAAGCGCCCCTTATTAATGGCAGATAAAATAAATCTCTGTGGATTTGATATTAATGATTATCAAAAATTAAAGGATTAACCATGCACCCAACAGTTCAATTAACTGAAGCTCTTATCAAAAAACGTTCAATCACTCCCGAAGATGATGGGTGCCAAGACTTAATCGCCTCCTATTTATTTAGTGCGAACTTTAAAATAGAACATTTCCCCTTTGCAGATGTTAAAAATCTTTATGCCACACATGGTAATGAAAAACCGTCAATTATATTTTTAGGACACACTGATGTGGTTCCCACAGGTCCATTAGATCAATGGACGAGTGATCCATTTACGCCTTCATATCGAAATGGTTTTCTTTACGGTCGAGGTGCTGCAGATATGAAAGGATCAGTTGCCGCTTTCACCATCGCATTAACACGATTTGTGAATGACTACCCTACTCATCCGGGAAGTGTAGGTTTATTAATTACAAGTGATGAAGAAGGTGTGAGCATTAATGGCGTTAGAAAAGTGATGGAAGAATTTAATCAGCAACAACGTCAAATTGATTATTGTATTGTGGGCGAACCTTCTTGTGAAACACACTTAGGTGATACAATAAAAGTTGGACGACGTGGATCATTAAACGGAAAATTAACAATCTTTGGTAAACAAGGTCATATTGCCTATCCACATAAATCCATAAATCCAATTCATTGTGCAAGTCATTTTTTACATCAAGTGTTACAAGAAAAATGGGATGAGGGTTTTGAAGAATTTCAACCCACACAATTTCAAATTTCAAATATTAATGCAGGCACTGGCGCCACCAATATTATTCCAGGTGAAATATCCATTCTATTTAATTTTAGATATAACCCCATACACACACCAGAAAGTTTAGAACAAAAAATAATTGAACTATTAGATAAATGTGATATGGAATACAAAATTGATTTTACGCATAGCGGTGGTCCTTTTTACAGTAATGATGGAAAGTTAAAATCAAACGTCTGTGACGTCATTAAAAACATTACTGGGGTAACACCCAATATGACAACTCATGGTGGAACTTCAGATGGGCGATTTGTCGCACCCACTGGTACTCAGGTTATCGAGTTTGGACCAATTAATGAAAGTATTCATCGTATCGATGAACATGTTAGCGTTAAAGATTTAGAATTAGTTACTGACATTTATTATAATTTTCTTAAACATCTTTTAGACTTAAATTAATTTTCAAAACAATGTGCAAATAATTTATTAAATTTAGATATAAACATTGTATTAAGCACACAATGTTTATTGTCTAGTTTTCAGGACATGTTTGCATCTACCCTTTTTTATCTTGTCTACTTTCCCACAATAAATTGAATTAATTTATAAAAATTTTAGCCTGAAATTTTTATTATAAAAACTTTGTCTATAATTTAACTAACTAGAAAGTTGCCATTTATTGGAGGGGAAAAATGTCAACACCTGAAAAAGAAATTTATATAGGGACACCTCAAGATGATTATTTTATCAGTGGTCCGACTTCTTACAAAATAAAATCTGGTGCAGGGAATGATATTATTATCGCCTCTTATGGTGATGATGAAATTTTTACAGATGATGGCGATGATTTTATTGATGGCGGACAAGGAAATAATATTATTTATAGTGGTCAAGGAGATGACTATATTTATTGCGGTCATGGTAATAATTTTATTAATGATATGGAAGGCACTAATTTTATTTTTACCGGAGATGGTAATAATCAAATTCATGCTGGTGGCATAAAAAATATTATTGCAACAGGGACGGGAAATGATTTCATCAAAATTTATTCCGGTCAAAATGATATTACACTTACCGGTGGAAATAATATAATTATTTCTTATGGTAGCAAAAACCAAATTAAAACAGGTTTTGGCAATGATGCAATTTACACATTAGGGCAAAGCGACGATACCATCAGTTCTGGAAGTGGAAATGATTATATCTACAATGTTTATGGCACGGATACAATTCATGCCGGTGCCGGCAATGATACTGTGATCACCAACTTCAGCCAAGACACCGTAAATGATGGTGCCGGGAATGATCAAATCACCTTAAACGAAGGTGATGATACTGTTATTTATGAATTAATCACAAATCAAACTTATCATGATATTTTTGATGCGGGTATTGGCTATGATAAACTAACCATCAAAGTATCGAATGAAATTGCACAACTACAATGGTTCAAAATAGCTATTGAAAATTATCAATTATTCCTCGCAGAAGAAATTCAAGTAAAATTAAATTTAAGTTATTTTGATCCTGAATATACAAATTTACAAATTATTGTAAATGGGTTTGAAGAAGTTACCGTTGATATTATAAATCCCCCTAACATATCTACAACAAATTTAACTGTAAATAATAATGCTTCATCAGTTTCAACAGCTGACATAATTTATGAAGAATTTCATGGTACAACCGCTTCTGATTATTTCTTTGGCCACAATGGTACCAATTATAAGATATTTGGTGAAGGTGGTTTTGATTCTTTTATTACTGGGGATGGTAATGATATTGTTTATGCCAGCGGTTCAATTAATACCAGAGCGGGCGACGATGAAATCTACGGTTTTGATTTAGACGATGAAATTGAATCAGGCTCAGGTAATGATAAAATTTTTTCCGCAGGTGGAAATGACTATATATACAGTATTTCAGGTAATGATTGGATAGAATCGGGCGATGGCAATGACACTATCCGAGATTTATCAGGAAACAATTATATTGATGCCGGAAATGGTGATGATAGAGTTTATGTGTTGGATGGTATTAATACGGTTTTAGGTGGTGCTGGCAATGATCAACTTTTTATTTATTCATCGAATAGTCAAATAAACGGTGGCGAAGGCAATGATATCATCAGAATTTATAATCAAAATAATAGGATTACTGATTTATTTGGAAATAATATCATCGAACTTGGCAATAATAGTAGCACTGTTAAATTAGGTTCTGGAAATGATAAAGTATCAGCCGGTGATGGTCGCAATATTATCTCTATCCAAGGAGGCAATAATGAAGTAACGCTAGGTAATGGTCACAATACAATAATTGCTTACGGTGGACAAAATCAAATTAAAGTGGGCAATGGTCATGATTTTGTTATTATTGCTAATAAAGAAATAAATAGCACTGAAATCCAAGTTAATTATATCGAAACAAATGAGGGTAATGATATTATCATCGCCAATAGTGGTAATAATACGGTTATTGCAGGCAAAGGAAATGATCAAGTGTTTTTAGGAATTGGCAATGATATGGTTTTTTACAATGCCGATTTAAATAAAGGATATAATGATATTTATGATGCAGGTGATGGTGACGATATATTAATCGTTGATGCGTTTGCTCAAATCGCCAAACTCGATTGGTTTCAAACCGCCATGAGTGATTACGAAACTTTCTTAGCGAATGGCAATTTAACTGAATTTGATTTTGGCCACTACGATCCTAATAGCGAACATTTACAACTTGTTGTTAAAAATTTTGAATATATTAGCATTAACGTCACCGGTGATTTAACCAATAACTTTGCACCTAGTAGTATTGAATTAACCCAATCAACTTTTGCAGAAACGACTAATCATATCAATCCTATAACATCAGTAAGTAGTTTAAATGATGAAAACGAAATTCCCACTTATCGCTTAGTGAATAATGCCGGAGGTCGATTTACCATTGACTCAACAACAGGTGATATTTATTTATCCCCTAATTACAATCCCGACTTTGAAAACGAACAACATGAATTTTCAATCACCATCGAAGTCACAGACAATAACGGACACTTTGTTCAAAAAGATTTTACGATATCAATGACGGATGTCAATGAGACCCCATCAGACATTCATTTTACAAATAATAAAGTTGTGGAAAATTTTAATGCCACCGAAATAACGCAAGTAACAAGCACGAATGATTTAAATGAACAACCCTCTTATACAATTTTAGAAGATTTGAGTGGCCTTTTCTCAATTGATGAAAACACCGGGGTGGTATCAGTAAAACCAGGGACACAATTCGATTATGAAACAGCGCATTCCTTTGATTTAACAATCGAAGTCAATGATAATAATGGTTTTAAAACCATTAAAACTTTAACCTTAAACATTGAAGATATTAATGAAAATCCAGAATTAATTTTATCGCACACAAATCCCCTTTTTGAACATTCAAAAAATGGATTATTTGTCACTCAAGTTTCATCATCTTCTGATCCCGAACAAGAACATTTATATAAAATAGTAAACGATGCGATAGGATTATTCACCATCGATGAAAAGACAGGGGTCGTCAAAGTCGCCAACAGTGAATTATTAGATTTTGAGCTTGCACCACAAGTTGATTTAACGATCGAAGCAACAGATGAAACAGGTTTATCGACACAAGAAACTTTTATCATTGATTTATTAAATGTTGCAGAAGTAGAAGGAGTAGAAATTGCGCCATCATACGAAGGTTTGTTAAATGGTCATGGCCAAACCGTTGCGGTTATTGATTCGGGTTTAACTGATTATCTCGATGTATTTTCAAATAAAACTCGCGATGTGATGACGTGGAATAGTGCGACAAAAACAAACTCAGCTAGAGATTCAAGTGATTTTGAATTTCATGGCACCAGTGTTGCTAGTGTTATAGCGGCTAAAGATGATGCCCTGGGTGGCTGGGCACCGGAAGTTGATTTAGTGGGTATTAAAGTTTTAGTTTCAGGAGCACCAAGTTTCGAAGAAGTATTAAGCTTTGTTGAATCTGCTTTGCGCTGGGTGATTGATCATCATAATACGTTAACCGATCCGATCACCACGATTAACATGTCACTTGGTTATAACGGTAGTTCTCTCGGTGTTCCAAGTTGGTCAACATTTGAAGATGAACTAGCTGAATTAGAAGAACTTGGTGTGTTTATGTCAGTAGCAGCAGGAAATGCTTATCAATCCGAACCTAATTTTGGTTTAGATTATCCTGCGATGAGTCCCCATGTTGTGCCTGTCGCAAGTCATAATATTGAAAATGAAATGAGTTATTTTTCACAACGTAATCCCAGTGTGTTAACTGCCTTAGGTCAAGATGTCGAACTTATTTCACCTGTTTTAGAATTTTTTAGTGATGAACATAAAACTATCGTTGCTTCAGGAACAAGCATATCCGCACCACAAGTAGCAGGTGCCGCTCTTTTAATGCGTGAATATTTAGAAGTCACAACCGGTCATAAAGTTAATCAAGCTGAAATCTATGACGTATTTTACAATCATAGTGATATTATTCATGATGACTTTAGTGGTGTCGATTATCATAAATTGAATTTTGAAAAAGCATTTAAAGCCATCACGCCTAATGATTACTATGGTGATGATGCCTCAACTGCGCTTAAGCTCGGTGATATATTTGATACCGATAGCTGGTCAGGCTTTATTGAAGCAGAACTTACCTTTGATGAAAGCACCAATGGTAAACCGCTGGAAATTACTGGATACGATCAAGATTATTTTACTTTTACTGCAACAGAAACTTCAACGATATATTTAACAGCAACGGCGAATGGCTTGTCCGCCATCAATGTTACTTGGTTAACTGATAATATATCATCTGTGGAAATTAATAATCATATCCTCGCAATTGATGTCATTGCTAATGAAAATTATACCGTTGGGATCACATCAAGCTCAGGTTATGGTTATTATGAAATTAATGCTCAATATACTTTTGCACCAGAAAACGCGCCAGTCTATTCTGCAAAATTTCCAACTCATTTCCCAGAAATTTCTGAAAATAGTGATGCTCCAAAGATAAATAGTTTAAGTGAAACAGAGAATACGAATATTGCAGAAATCATTGCCCTTCCCATCATCGATGATATTGTCCCGCTTAATCCTGATTTATCGATGATGATTTAAATTGAATTACATAAGTGAAAGCAGCCAATTCAAATTTAAAAATGAAGGAACAAAATCACCCTCAGACTTTGATTTTCAACAAATTCTGATATAATCACGCAACATCAAACAAGCGGACGTAGTGCATATTTCAATTATGGAGAGATGGCCGAGTGGCTGAAGGCGCACGCCTGGAAAG
>CAYGUK010000038.1:0-33410 GCA_964352985.1 uncultured Legionellales bacterium | reverse complement strand
GAATTATCTGATATATTTATTGTAGTATCTTGAAAGTCAACTGATGACATAGTAAAAGTACTATATTTTTTATTAAGAAATATACTATATCGACTTTAGCGTTTTATGCTTTGGCAAATTGAAACAGTGTTAAATCTCATTTAATTACACTTTTCAATGTTAGCCTGCTTCATTCAACAAAGAAATTTCAATACGCTCTTTTCCTCCACCAATATTTTTTCGTTTAAGTTTTACATAGCCTACTTCCTTTGTTGATTTAACATGCGTTCCACCACAGGGCACTTCTGCGAATCCTTCTATTTTCCAAAATCTTCGTTCTGTCTTTTCATCTAGATAACCTTTTATTATCAGCAAATCACTGTCGATAATTTTATTATATTTATCCAATATAAAATCAAAATGCGCTGCAATATTCTTATCATAAATAAAGTCCACTCTGGATTTATTTTCTGAAATATGTGCGCCAATTTTTTCTAAACTAAAATATTGAGTGATCAATTCCAAAATCAATTCTGCGGCAAAATGTAAACGCATCAATCGGTAGCGTCTCACCCAATCAATTTCTAAATGAACAACATCACCCGGCTGTAATGAATGATCATGAGGAACCGTATAATAAATTAAATGTTCACTGATGTTAGAATCAAGCACCGGCATTTTGTTAATAAATGCCTTGTCACTTTCTTGTCCGCCAGAAAACGAAAAAATAATAGTGTCTTCTAAAAGAATTTGATTTCCACTCACTGCTTTTACTTTGGTATTAAGTTCTGTTTGATAAGGATTATCCCAAAAAACCTTTTTCATGATACTACCCTGAATGACTCTAGATTTCTGTTCTTCAGTAAAATGTATCCCGATTAAATAAAGTAGTCAAAATGTAATTTTGTAAGATGGTACTTTTATGCGCTCCAATATTGAAGCGCATAAGTCATGGCTTGAATAACAAAGGTCCGTGCATTAGCTTAAAAATGACATTACATTTCGAGCTAATGCGTTCTGTTCATCGACATTGTTTATAACATTAAAACAGTTAGTTTTTAGAATTTCAGCTAAATCTGAATCAACTCTAATAATATCGAAAATATAATGACGCGCACTTTTAATTTTTATAATCAGGTCATCTAATTCCTTAATGTAAATTTCAGAAGCTATTTGACTAAAAAAGTCGTTACGATTAGAACGACCCAATGTAACATAAAGACTTGTCAGTTTGGAGTGTTGTAGAATAAGTTCTCTAAATATTTCGTTTTCATGTAAACGTAACATAACACTATAAAAAGTTTTTTCTGACGTTTTTCTTTTTTCAATTTCAAACATACATGTCACGGATCATTATAATTAGTAAAATCAAAATAAATAGCACTTTCAGAATTGTTATCACTATTCTTAAGATGAGTCAAAAACATTTCTAGTAATATCATACCCACAGAGCTTTTAGAGTTATTCGCTATCTCTTCAATCAAGGTAAAATCAATGACGGGAATAAATCTTTGCTCTTCGGCGGTAGTGGCGGTAGTTGTAAACATGTCAAGCCTTTCGTTTTTTTATTGAAAGCTGAAATTTAATCTCAACCCCCCTTTTTTCATACCGCAAAATTTACAGAATAACAATGTAAATTATTTTATATAACCCTTTCATTCCTTATAGAATCAAAATCGAAAAAATGTATATCATTAAATTAAACCATTTTCATGAGAAAAAAATGAGGCAGTATTAGCTTGTAGATTATCCAAGATAATACCCAACTCATTATCAAAAGGTGACAAAGTATCTAAAAAAATACAGCTTATAATTATTCTAAATGATTAAAAATTTTTTCTAAGATAATAAAACACAGAATCCTTAGCAAAACCGTGTCGCTCGAATTCAATATAAAATCCGAGCTTTTGATAAAAACCCAACCCTTCCCAATCCATCGTATTAACCACAGCAAATTGACAACCCTTCTCTTTACCAAATTTTTCTGCGTTTTTCACAAGTGTTGTCCCGTATCCTTGATGTCGTAACGCATCGGTTATCCAAAGCTGACAGATCCAAAGACAACCATATAACACATCCCCACCACAGCCACCTTGAATTGCCCCGTTCTCATCACGCAGAAAATAAGCAAATCCTTCAATCGGTTTATGATCTTTTTGCAATTCGGCATAACGCATAATGCCATCATTTATAATTTGAATATCTTCCCGGCGGGGTTCATGAGCAAAGTCAATCGTCACTGTCATCGCTATTTTTTCCTAACAAAAATTTAACTTAAGGATTATTCTAAAAATAATCCATGTCTATTCACCTTTTTCTATATTAGCATAACTATTAAAGGTAGCGTTAAATTCATATTGTGACAGAAAAATAATGATAGTCATAACACTAAAAAAGTCTAGGCACACTACGAACAGCGGGTGGTAGAATAATATTTTCTGCTCTAGCGAAATCCACTAATTCCCTTGCTTCTCTCATGTCTAATCGACTATCTCTAGCAAATTTATTGATAGCGATTTCGTCAATTTCTTCATTTTGAGGAAACGCAGAAATAACGCGCCGTAAAAAAGGAATCATAAATCGCCGCCTAAAATCTTGACGTCGTTCTAGAACTCCCCTATCTTGTTCAGTTGGCGCATATTTAGCATAAATAGAATTTATAAGATGATGTTCTCCAGTTAATTCACGAATCCAAATATCTCGAAAAAATTGAAAAACAGGAACCGCTTCGCTAGGCGATAATTGATCGGCGACTAGAACTATAGTCTTATCTCTTCTTTGAAAAATTAAATCAAAAAGTTTATGTAGATTTAATTCAATAACATCAATATGCTCATTTAAATTTCGACGAACTTTACCAATACAATACAAAATTTCGTGATAGATGATTTTAACTCGCTCGGGGGATATCATAATATCGCCTCGTTGTATCATATAGGATAGATAGTATCTCGGTGTTCGTGTATTCGCATCTGTCTCTCTTAGTAAAAGAGGTTGGTCAATGTCCGATAGATAACGTTGATAAGCCGCTAATTTATCATATGCGCTTTGATCTTGAAAATCCTGCATGTAACGTCGCAAATCCTCAGTATCCTCATCCATTATAATTTGTTGCAATAAAAAATTAATCGCGACCGCTTCATTAAATAGAAATAGTTTTTTGATGAAAGCTAAATCTACTTCCGCGATATTAACATAGAATAAACATGTTTCGATTTTAACAAGGAGTCCTTGCTGTTCTTGCAGAGGGTAATTTACAAACTGTCCTTTTTCTATTCCTTCTATTATTGCCCTAGCTAATTTTAAATTCGCTGTTGATGTCATATGTCTCGGATTTAATTCCATGATATCTTCATCTAAAGCGCGAACGGCAATATTGTCTTGGCCGATTAATTCTTCTCCTTTGAAAAAAGTATAATAATCTTTAAAACTTTCTTCTTCAGAAAGTGATTCGCGGCATAGTTCTAAATAGGAAAGCGCTTGTTGAATAATATATTGTTTGAATTGTGCTAAAGTATTATCTCGAACTAATTTCCGCTGCATGACATCAACTGGCATGCGATAAATCATTTGGAAGATTTCAACCAATTGTAATACCCTCTGCGGCGAGATATATTCTGGGCGGAGATGTTTAACAACATCATAACAATACGTTAAATCATAATAGCTTATACCCCCTCGCATGTCACATTTTCTGCGATAATATTCAAAGATGAATCTTGCAACCACAATATTTGCATCAGGTAGAAATTGACAGTTATCCATGCATGCTGAAGTTAAACCTGAAAAAAATGGATTTAATTTAGTTGCTACATTCTGAATCGAAATATAATAAATGGTAAACTTAGCCAACAAAGGAAATTGTTCTCGTGATCGCATGATGTCTTTTTCCGCATCTGGTATATCAGCTTCTTCAAGGCACACATCACGAGAGCTTCTGGCAGGTGAAGCACTTCCCGCTTCTGCAGCTATGGCCCTATCAAGCTCCTCGATATTAATTTGATACACTTCAAAAAAACAACGAATAATTTCATCAGGAAAAAATTTAAATAATACGCCAATCGACCTAACGTCTTTCTGGGCAATGAGTTGTGGCAACACTTCTCGACGCTTTTGCTCATCGGCGAGCATGACTGTTAGAAATACTGGTATACTATCGTGTTTATCACTCTGTTTCTCGCTAACTCTCTCACTTGATTTCCACTGTTGGTCACGAGCAATCACGCTTATTCGTTTTCTTAACCAGGACTGTTCCTCCTTATTTAACAATTGAAGATGACAACCTACCGCATGAACTAACTCGGGATGATCAACTTCATAAGGCAAATATTTCATTACCTGACTAAATAAATAGGAAACTGAAATCCGCTCATCGGAATTAAATTGTAAAGGTGTACCATCCGTAATACCTAGAACAGGCGTAAAATGATCTCTATCCCGCGCGGTCAGTTCAACTAAACAAGCAAAATAAAAAGCGGCAATTTCATAACAAGTCGTCTGTAGGAGTTCAACCTTTTTAACCTGATGTAACAAGGGTAAGGCAATATCGATGCGATTGGAACGTATTCCATAATTTGCCAACGCAGTAGTAATTAAGTCTACACCCCACCCCTTAGGTTCATTTGTCGATAACCACTTTATCAAAATATTTATTTCTGGCGTTATCACGAGTGTGCCTGGCTCGAGTCGATCTATGAAATTGGCTATCTTATCAAAATCAGTAAATCTATAAGTTTTATGATAAAATCTGCTAAATGGTAGGCCATTTCCAAGCAAGCATAAAAAAAGCGTTTCACTCGTGTTATCTTTTAAAATGTCGAACAAAGCTGCTTGATTATGATTGATTTGTGATTCTATCTTAGCAATTTGATCATTTATTCTCTCTAACTGTTGTGCTGAATCTCCCTGACCTTGTTGAATGATTCCCCCTCTTTGGGCTTTAAGTTGTGCTAAAAAAAGCAGATTATTTTCGTAATTATACATCTCGCGTTGAAATAGCTGTCTATTCGGATCGAAATAAAATTGCTGTTGATTTATTTCAAATAATTTATTACGCAGTTTCAAGTCTTCCTTTGATAAAGGATATCGTTGCTTGGCTAGAATTCTGTAAATAAAAAATCCGGCAGCAAGATTCGTATTTTTATAATCAAATAGTGAAGTATTACTATCACCTTCAATGGCATAATAAGCTAATCTTAACATGGCAGGACGAGAACCAAGACAAGCCGCAAATTCAAAAAGCCTTATAGCTAATTTGAGATTGTTACCTCTAGTATCTGAACTAATTGCTTGGTGCCATTTCAATAAAGATGGTTCATGACAGCGTGGTTCCAACAAACATGCCATGATATAGAGACTTTTTCCCGTATCTTGTTTTAGGTGTTCATCATAATTATGATGACTAACTATTTCTATTGCTTTTGCAAAAAATCCATCAATCTTTTTTAAAATTCTATTTCGGACGCTTTGTTCTGCACTAAAAAAAGTCCCGATTCCTCTTTCGGGTGTTAGTGCTAGCTCACATTGCATGACGAGCATTAAAGCTTTCAATGATGTTGGATTTGCATGCATTAACCTATAAGTTATATCTACATTTTGTCCTTTAGACGTTTGACCAGTTATCATGTTAATTTCAGCCTGTAAAATAGCGGCATTTCGACTCGGACTTGCATTTTCCAAATGTCGACGTATCAAGCGATCATAATCTTGTCTCCTCTCTGGTTCCCTTTTATATTTCTCCCAATAAATACAGGCTAAACGATAATTGGCTTCTTTCAATCCTAAATCCGCTGCACGTTGATAAGCGGCAATTGCCCGATCCCAATCTTGTCGAAAGACATAGCCACGTTCTAAGATGAGCCCTTTTACATAATGTAATTCAGGGTAATCTTGGTGTTTTAGTAATAATCGTTCTATGGTTTGCAAGTGATCCTCAAACACCTCCGGTTGTGCTAACACTGCAAGTCCTACCTGAACAAATTGAGCTAAAAAAATATAAACATCAATACGCTCTCGATCAAATTCAATAACGCGTTTTATTAATTTATCATTAGCGCCTTCTGTTGATGAGTTGTGATCATGATAGATTCCACGGAGTTCTTCATAGAGTTTTGGATTAGTATATTCACTAAATACCGGATGATCTAACAATAGACCAATGTAATAAACGCCAGCTTGTTTTGCGTAAACAAGCGCCTCCTCACAAACTTTTTCGTTCACTATTCTTTCAACAAGGGTATTTAATTCCTCTTTACTTAGATCACGATATTCATGACTTAATTTTGCTTTTTCTATATTGATTAATTGTTTTATATAATCAGGATCGAGTAATAGCTGCATCAAATAATAATTCGCCAGCGCTAAATGGGGTTGCTTCGCTAAAACCGCTTCATATTCCTTTCTCGCTTCATGGAAATTTCGAAATTTATAATGATGTTCATTACCCTTTCTTAACCTAGAAAACACAATGACTTCTGGACTTTCTTCTGGATAATCAATCCATGATGGTAAAGGCGCTGGTAAAGTTGTAAGGCTAACGCCAACCACGTTTGCTGCTGCTGCCATAAGATTCACCTTTAAACTATTATTGTGATATGAGGTTTTAGCGTGATTTATATAGATGTTTGTAACTGTTAGTATCTATTATATACCAATAATACCTAGGTATTATTGACAATCTGGAAAATCAATTATTAGTTATTGGAAAGAATATAACACCAACATTTTAGATTGGAGTGAAGTTAGTAAAGCGTTTTTTCTCTTTTACCTGAGTTTGTCGTGTGAGATTGATGTTAAAGTAATAGGGATTAATTATTTTTTAGAAAAAGTTTTAATATAATCTACCGCCTCTGCCATACCACTCGCTGGTTTACTGCCTTTTTTAAAACTAATTTGCGCCTCTTCGTTTTGCTCATTATGTCTTGCCACAACCATTTGTGTAAAAAACTTAAATCGATAGTGTCCTTTTGGATTCACCATTTGGGAAGTCGGCCGTTTTTCAGTTTTAATACTTTCTTTCAAATCGTCGATGAGGATTACTTCAACACCTTTAATATTATTTTCTCTTAAGTATCTAATCAACAATAACTGATGACTCGTCGAATCCGTTGCCATCATAGTAATATCTTGACCAAATATTAAAGGCTCCTTAGAGCGATATTCAAAGGTATCCCCATACTCAATGGTAAATTTATCTGTTTCACACACAAGAATAATGGGGAACTGTTTTTGCATTAATGCAAATTCTTCATCACTAAATTTGACGTTTGCCGCATCGATTTTATCAATAACACTAACACGGTCTTTGATGAGCTGCATTCTTTGACAAATGCTATCATTTACTTCTTGTCCTAAAGGACTCAGATCGCAAAAAGAAAAATACATTTTATTTAAAACGTTCATTATTGAGAGTTTATCTGAACAATAAACTGCATCCATTACATCTTCTAGCATATAATCAACATTTTCATCTTGTATCATTTCCTTCGGTTTAATCAAAGTGAAAAACTGTGTTTCATCTTCAAATGCTTCATCCAATTTGAGAATAGAAAGAACTGGTTGAAGTGTTTCTTCTGTGGGATCCTTAAAAATAGCTGCAAATTCTATTTGACTATCACAAACTCTTTCAAACAATGCTCCGCTACCGAAAAAAGAATCAAGTTTTCGGGTCAGTTCACCACGCTTTCCTCTTGCGGTTTGTTCAATATATTTTGCAATCGTAAAATTTTCATAATCCTTCTCAAAACCATAGTCCTTCATCTGTTTAAGAAATTGTTCGTATTGCGCTATCATCTCAGGTGATTCTTCTGTGAATTTCTTTTTCACTTTTTCATAAGCTTGTTGTTTTAACCTCTTTATTTTATCGATATCTGGGTATAAATGATTGATGACAATTAAAATAAAATAACTCCATTTAATTTGATTTTGCACGGCTTGATTTAATTGAGTCCGCTCATTTATAGATAACTCATCAGCACCAAGTTGTCTCGCTCTCGCATAATAAAATAAAAAATTGTTAAAGGGCTCAAACCCATATTGATAAGAACTCGATAAATGCATTTTTGCTTTTTGCAAATAACTCTCAGCACTATACAATGGAAATTCGGTATAAGACTTGAGTATAGAATTCAAGTCATAGTATTTTTCTATTTTTTTCTTTGTTGGGATTCTGGGATCTTTAAGTGGCGCACTACTAACATATGAGAGCATATCGAGAATATCCGTAGGTCCACATCTTACGCCTCTATCCACTTCACCACCGAGCGGCACCATCCCATAATGATCAAGCATGTCTCGAATTGACATAAGCATTGCGCCGTTTTTACCGTTTGTTCGTGTCAATAACGGCAAAATTAATGAACTTGTACCATGCACCTTGGTCAGTGACCATTTTTGGCTTGGTTTCGGTTGAGATGAATCATGTCTTTTTTTAGATTCAAACTCGTCAGGGTTAGGCATAGAGAATAAAATATCCAGATACATTCAATAGAAAGACATTATATAAACCATTGTTATTATCAACCTCCTCTCTACGATAGGCTTTATTGAGGACAAGAAAACCGAAGTGTTACAATATAATATTGTAAATCAACAACCTATAAAACCCCTGATCAAATCAATAAAAGCCAAGGTTGTATTTTATTCAGGACTAGTTTTTAGCGGACAGTTATTATAAATTTATCGGGTTTTAATTTTTAGAGTTATTAAACTAAACTTGAATATTTTTGGATAATTGGCGTTGATACAAATTGATATATTAAATCAATCATCTTAGACATAAAGTATTTTCTATAATTTTATCTTAACAAGTATATTTATATCTTCTGCCAGTTTAGTAACATTTTATAAAAAAGATAATAAGGCCAAAATGATGTTCGCACTTCCCAATGAAAAATATGAATTTGTTAAAAACACAATTGATTATGCAACAAGCAACCCTCACAGTCATGCCGATACTTATCCAGAAATCATTAAGAGATTTAAACAGTTTATCGCAAAAAAAGAGCCAGATACCTGTTATTTTGTTGTTATAAGGCTAGTGAAAGAAATACCTGAACTCGCTTTAGACTTATTATTAATTGCGGTCAATCAAATTAAGAGGCCAGAAGAAAAAAGAATCTGCATGAAATTCAGAGTCGACTTTATTTGTACTTTAGTGAAATTAATTCCAGACCAATCAGAAAATATTTTTACTGTCCTTAAGGAAAATAAAGAATTTTTATTCGATTTTCATTTTATTGATGATGACCTACCTCACATTATGAAATTGTGTGAAGCATTTCCTATTCACTATTCTCTTTTTTTTCAAATTGCATTTGACACCATCCATGAAAATGATTATCTAGCGCCATTTGATAAGTTTGAATCATTTATTAAACTGGCAATATTAATTGATCAGTCGTTTAGGTATTTATATCACTTTTATTCTCATAAAATATATGATTTGGCATCTCAAGAATTGCGTGAAGCAATTACAGATCATCATTCATCTCCAGAAAAAAGTTTTTTAACTTTGTTAAATCAATTTGATCTTGAAGATAATATTAGAGATGAAATTTATTGGCTTTATCAAGCGTTACAAGATCTTAATAAAACATATCACCGTTATCGTAGTGCTAGCTTAAATAATGCTTATCAATTATGTAATGAGATATTAGCGCAGCATCCCAATGTAGAAAATAAACAGTTCCTAACAGATCAAATGAATCAATCGTTAACCCAGGTGAATCCAGTGAGAAATCAACAAACACAGCAAGCTCGAACCCTACGAGCCAACTATTATTGAGAATCACAGGAACGGCAGCTAATCCAGGCAGAAAAAAAACAGGAACCGCTAGGGCATTAAAAAAATAACTGAAAAATTACAGAATAAATATTCTTTTCATTTTTACTTTATTATTATTTTATACTCTGAAGCTGGTATAGTTGCATTATTATTTAAAATTATTTGATTTATAATTCGACCTAATTTCCACTCTCTTCCTTTAAATATTGCTGTATTATTTTCTTTGAAAAGTTGTTCTTCATAATGATCACAAAATCGAGCAGGTAGATTGAGTTTAGCCTCAGAGGCGAAGCCATCCGTAAAATTGAATTTAACAATGAGGCCATTGTTTATATTGCTATTATAGCCAGATCTATCACAACTAACACTGGTAATTGTGACGATGGAGGAGAATGATTTTTTGGCAACAATATTTGTTATCGTCGCCATAGTAAGCCACAGACTCCCTATAATTGCTCCACTGATAAATAAAGGGATACAATAAAAAAACAAGATATCGAAGTAATTATTTTTAGACCCTTTTTTTATTTCATCTTTTGGATGCCAATAGGCAAACTTAAAATGTTTAAAACCAGGTAGCAACATTGGTAAATAGCAAATAAAACTGATTAAACAAAACATCACGGTGAAGATATAAAACAAGATCTCAGGTTCGATATAAGTGGTAGGGAAATAAAAGTATGCAAAAACAAAATAGGCAATGAGTAATAAAATAATTGAAATAATCATTATTCTTGTTGAAGGTTTTTCCCAAAGCACCCTAGACAAAGTTATATTTGTTTCTTCATAAACAACTTTATATTGCTTCTCGTCATCAGGTTTTTGCGGAGATGGGTTATCCAACTTGACCCTCCTTTTAACATCACGTTAATTATAGTCTAATCGGGCTTAAATAAGTTTACAAATTCTGTCACTATTTAGCATAAATGCAGAATAGATACCCTGTGATAATACTGCCTAACCTGGCAAAGCGAGGCTAACGGCACTATTTCTACGTTTTAGCTTAAACTTAGTGAGTCGTTACCAAATTCTAAGGTTGTTTCCCTGTAGACGTAATGACTGAATACATTACAACACGCTCAACAACGTTCTTTCATTCAGAGAAATGGCTTGAAACATTTTGTTAGTTAGCCCTATTCTGCGTTAAAATTATTGCGTGTTATCCACCAAGGATTGTCATGGTTTATCACTTTATTTTCGAAATGGCTTCCATTTTAATCGGCGCTTGCTATTATGCTTATCTTCGCCGGAAAAATCATGACATCATCACTGAAAAAATGCGTAGCTATGTTATTCTTGGCGCCGCCTTAGGTGCGTTAATTGGTTCTCGTGTATTAGTGATTTTTGAGCATCCCTTACATTTTTATCAACATAAAAATTTATTTTTATTTATCCTCAGTAATAAAACCATTGTGGGTGCTATTATTGGTGGCATACTTGCTGTTGAGATCAGCAAAAAAATATTACACATCAAACAACGTACCGGTGATTTATTTGTCTTTCCATTAATGCTCGCCATAATGATAGGTCGTATTGGTTGCTTTTTAAATGGATTGCATGATGCGACAATTGGTATTCAAACCACGTTACCTTGGGGCGTAAATTTTGGTGATGGAATTAAAAGACATCCAACAAGTTTATACGAAATTGCCTTTTTAATTTTATTATGGCTTTGTTTTGTTATTTTATTAAAAAAACGTCCACGCCCAAATGGTTTATTATTTCGCCTATTTATCATCGCTTACTTATGCTATCGTTTTCTCGTTGGCTTTATAACACCTGTTTATATTATTGCTTTTGGTTTATCCGCTATTCAATTAGCATCATTAATCACCATCCTGATTTATTTTATTTCATATTTACTCGGATCACGATTTTCACAAGGAATAGAAAATGGCAACACGCGATTACATTTATTATGATTTAACATTAAGTTTATGTAGCCAGTGTCTCACCAGGATCCCTGCGAAAATTATTTTTCAAGATGACAATGTTTACATGCAAAAACAATGTCCTTCTCATGGCAAAGAAAAAATATTAATTGCAACAGATATCGACTATTACAAACGTTGCCGTGATTATTTAAAACCAGGTGACATGCCCAAAAAATTTAATACTAAAACTTTATATGGTTGCCCTTATGATTGTGGTTTGTGTCCGGATCACGAACAACATTCTTGTTTAAGTATTGTTGAAATTACCGATCGCTGTAACTTAACGTGTCCAACCTGTTATGCGAATTCCTCACCTCATTATGGTCGCCATCGCACACTAGATGAAATAAATAAAATGCTTGATAGCATTATTAATAATGAAGGACACGCCGATGTCGTACAAATCAGCGGCGGCGAACCAACGATTCACCCTGATTTATTCAGTATTTTAGATGCTGCAAAATCACGACCAATTAGACATTTAATGCTTAACACCAATGGTTTAAAAATAGCAGGTGATGAAAAATTTGTTGAACAACTTGCTGCTTATCAACCAGGTTTTGAAATTTATTTGCAATTTGACTCAATGAATAATAAAGCCCTTAAAATTTTACGCGGAGAAGATTTAACTAAAGTGCGTGAAAAAGCGTTGGCTAATTTAAATAAATATAATTTATCGACGACTTTAGTTGTGACGTTATATAAAAATTTAAACACCGATGAAATTGGCCAAATTATCGAATACGCATTGCAACAACCTTGTGTGCGTGGCATTACCTTTCAGCCAATACAAGTAGCTGGCCGTAACGAACAATTTAACCCAGCCACAGATCGTTACACCTTAACAGAAGCGCGAAATGCGATATTATCACAAACTGATATATTTAACGCTGATGATCTCATCCCCGTCCCGTGTAATCCCGATGCATTAGCGATGGCTTACGCACTAAAAATTGATCATCAAGTTATTCCATTAACGCGAATGATAAATCCAGCCGACTTATTACAACATAGTAAAAATACGATTGTTTATGAACACAACGATGAAATGAAATTACATCTATTAAATTTATTTAGTGCAGGATGTGGTGATGAAAAGACAACGCAGCAGTTTCAATCATTAATGTGTTGTTTACCAAAAATCGCTGTGCCAAATCTTCGTTATGAAAATATTTTTCGTATTATCATTATGCAATTTATGGATGCTTATAACTTCGACGTACGCGCGGTAAAAAAATCATGTGTTCACATTGTTGATAAGTTCAATAAGCTCATTCCTTTTGAAACCATGAATTTATTTTATCGGGATGAAAAGCGTGACCGCCTGCAACAAATAAAGGAGAAACTGGGTATATGAATGACAAACAATCAGATCCATCTACTGAAGAAAATAAATCACATCAGTCAAAAATTATCAATGCTGTTTTCATTAGAGCGCTCGGTCTATACGCCATTGTGTTTCTCGCAACACTGCTCTTTGCTTATGTCATGAAGGGAAACCTGGGTATAGCAAGTGTTCTTTTAATGTTTATTAACGCCGGATTTGTCATTATCTATTTATTGTTGGGTATTATTTTGCTTACAACACGACATGCAAAAATAGGTTCTACTTTAATACTATGTGCGATTATTGTTTTAATTGTCGGATTCTCTACATGTTATAGCATTGCTATGGGTAACTGAAAAAGTTGCATTTTTTACGAATAAACTAGCAAATACACTTCTTTCAAAATACTTTACTCGAATTAAAAAATTTTGGAGTAAATAACAACAATATCCAGAAATTTAATCAGTGAAGCGAATAATTGCTACTTTCATTCTATCTTGTATTTTAGGTTGGAGAATAATCAGTAAATCGATCTGATCTTGTCGATCCCAATGAATAATGATATTGTCAAAGGTATTATTTTAGATTATCTAACGACTCATCACGTTAAGCGATGATAAGCAAATACAAGGATGTGACATTGTTAAAAAAGTGTCTATGGTTACTCTTATTACTCAGTGGCGCGGCCAGTTTTTCAACCTCTCGCTATTCTATTTGGCAATCTCAATATTTAACTGGCAATTTAGGCGGCTTACGTAGCGAACTTCAGCAAAAAGGGATCACCCTCAATGCCACGTATGAAAATAATGTGCTCGGTAATATCACGGGCGGGCTGAAGCAAGGCTTAGCTTATACAGATTCGATTGGTATCGACGCAAATTTCAATTTACAAACTCTATTACATTTAGTTGGTAGTTCTTTTTATATCTCGCTTGTCGATCGCAATGGGAGTAATTTATCGGCTGTTGATATTGGTAATCAGTTTACCGCCGCGCAACTCTATGGTGGTCAAACTTGGCGTTTAAATAGTTTATACTTCGAACAACAATTTGATTATGCAAAAATATTAATGCGTCTAGGTCGATTAAATGCCGGTGATACTTTTTTGCAATCTGATCTTTATTGTAATTTTGTTAATAATGCTTTTTGTGGTAATCCTGTTGCCGTTTTTTTGAATGTGCCTTTTTCTGCGTATCCGAATGCTCAATGGGGATATTATTTACAACTTAAACCCTCACCTATCATACTTGGCAAAATGGCAATTTATAATACCAATACATCAGTGAATCGTAATCGCTATCATGGTTTTCATTTTTCTTTTCATGGCAATAATGGCGTCATGCTAATTACCGAATGGGCATTATTAAATAACCAACATTTATGTTGGTTATCTTGTCACTTACCTGGAAAATATACCGTGGGCATGATGTATTTTAGTGGTCGTAATCAAATACGATTTCAAGATAGTCAATCTGTGCAAGGAAATTATGGTTACTATGTCGAAGCACAACAAAAACTTTATTCCCCACAACAAGACAAAACCGGACTATCGACTTTTTTTGTTGTCGAATTTTTCCCTTCCGATAGAAACTTAATGCCCTTCTTTTTTAATCTGGGTTTAATTTATCAAGGATTAATTCCCGAACGACCCCAAGATAAATTTGCCCTGGGTTTTGTCCGTGGGAATTATTCAGACGATTTAGCAAGTGCACAATTGCGTTTAAATAATCCTACCCAATCTGCTGAGAGTTTTGTTGAAATTAATTATCGGATCCAAGTCAATCCCTGGTTATTTATTCAACCAGATATTCAATATATTATGAATCCACGAGGATTCCATACGATTAAAAATGCCTGGGTGGTGGGTGAGCAAATGGGTATAAATATTTAATTTAAAGCATGTGTTTTTGTAGTTTTGTTATTATCATTTCTCACTAAAATTTTATTCGCCTTATGACGTTTATTCCGTTGTATTATTTTATTTAGAACGATAAGAAATAAATATGCTAAGTAGATTCCGAATTAATGAATAAGATTAATTTTAAAAATCAATCCCTCATTAAATGCAAAAAATATACTGACTGAGCTATAATTTTTATGCAGTTCATGTTCTATCAGCAACTGTTATTTTGCTAAATACCATTTAGTTAATGATTATCCCCCGAATAAATCACCGGTAATAAATTCTCAAAATAATCATTAAAGAAATTGTAAAGCTGTTATTGTATTATTTCGAAAATTTTAAAACAACTAAGAAACCATCATGGCTTATTCTCACCATAAATTTGAACTTGAATTTTGTAAGAAGAGATATTTTTTTAGACAAGAAAATTTAGAAGAAATTGTCACCGATTTTAAATTAAAATATCAAAAACAAATTGCCGAAAAAGATTTTTCAGTACTTCGCGAATTATTTTATGCCTTGTCTAATTTGGTTAGACATTGTGTTTTTTACAATAATTACGACAAAATGATAGCTTTCGCCGATGAAGCCTTTGAAGTCAGTTCGAAAATGATGAGTATGATTCACTCTGCTAAGTTAAAATACGTTCTGGAAATTGAGGTTGCAAATATTCATCAAACCCTCAGCGAGGCATTGATGTTATTAAAAATGTTAAATGATAACCATGATGAGCAATTTAAATTGGCTAATTTGATTTACAATCACACTAGTGAAGCTTTTTTTGGTACAGCGTTTGATGATAAATCTTTTCAACATCGCAAAAAATTGATGCGAAAGGCTTGTGACACTTATGCTCATGCTGCGCTTTTTAATGGAAAGCTAAAACTTGCAAAGCTTTTAATTAATAGACTACATATTTTAAATACAGATTCAGATGGTCGAATTATTGATAAAAAGATACAGTTATCTAATTTAATAAGCCAATCATACTTCTATTATCATAATCGTAAGCATTTAATATATGAAAATATTGATGCTTATACTAATAGCTATTATTGTTATAAAACTTGTTTAGAGGCTCATGCGTTCTATCAACAATTATTGAACTCAACCAATCCAGTTGAACAACGGTTAGCAAAAGACAAAACAGTTGCGCTTAATCGTTTAATGCTTGATTGTTTTGCATATCGCATTTCACTTCTATGTGATCTTGGTACTTCACAAAATATCGCTTCCTATTTCCAGGAGGCCATTGAAATAAGTAATTGGTTTATGCAAAATATAGATGACAGGACTTTTCATGATCGATTAAGTCGTTATGCGTATTTAACTGAGAGTACAGCCAAGGCCTATTTAAACCTTAAACATCATCATAAAGCATTAAAATTTTACATTAAAACATATAATATTAAAAAACAAAGTGGTGAAATAAATGAAACACAAAAACGTCATCTCCTTCACATAATTTCAGCCTGCAATATTCATGTTGGACGCCACTTCGCCACGAATGGACACATATCAACGGCAATGAAATATTACAATGATGCCTATAAAGTAGCAAAAGAATTTAACGATCTTCGTAAAATAGCCGATGCCTGTGAATCTTTAGCTGAGCTTTATACTTATGAGCGTCGATGTAATTTACCGAAAGCGAAAGCTTTTATAATGTTAGCTATTAAAACTCTCAAAGAACATATTGTTAATAATATTGATAAAGGGGATGAATTATTACAAAAAATAAAACATGATGAAAATTATTTTGAATATTATTCACGACTACGATTTTTTTATCGAATCGCTTATTTTGATAAAGATTCATCAATGGATGAGATCTTACAAAGAGTTAATGATCATAAAGATGTAAAGGCATTTGATGGCTGTAAACGTGTATTATTTTCAAATGGCAAAAACGTTTTAGATTCTTTACCATCAAGGGATGAAAGTCGACCTCATACTTTAGATTCGAGAAGGCATAACAACTCTGAAATATTCCCTAATCAACATGCTTATTTTTCTGGTTCACAAACTAATGCTCATACTCGACGACAAACATTAACACGTCATTTAACTAGCGTTCGTCAAGAAACTGATTTAGGTATCCATTATTTAAATGATGATGATCTAGGTGATAGTGCTAGAACATCAATGTTAAAACGTCAAAAAAAGTAATGGTTATTTAAGTATTTAATAAACTATCTTATCGACACATAACTGAAAGTAAGAAATACTAAAGGAATAACACAAAAACTTTTAACGCTCTTTGAAAACTCAGTAAAATTGACATTTTTGTTTGACAGCTATTACCACAACGTTTTTAGTCGAAGAAGCAACCACACTTAAACTTTATCAACGTTAAGTGTGGTTGCTAAATTTCGCACATAAATTTTTATTTTTTACGTGCAATCGTTAAACCATCACCAATTGGTAACATAGAGATTTGCACACGTTCATCTTGAAATAAGAAATCATTAAGTTGACGAAGCGCAACGGTGTCTTCATCATTCACGTTAGTATCGGCAACTTTGCCATCCCATAAAGTATTATCAAATAAAATTAATCCATTTTGTTTAACTTTATCGATGATCGCTTCATAATATTGTTGATAATTCACTTTATCAGCATCAATAAATACCAAATCAATGGTTTCATCAATAGTTTCCAAGGTAAGCAAAGCCGGTTTAAGATGTAATTCAATTTTGTGACTAACGCCCGCTTGTTGCCAATATTTTTTAGCAATATTTGTCCATTCTTCACTGATATCACAAGCAATTATTTTTCCGTTATCAGGCAAACTCAACGCCATAGCAAGTGAACTATAGCCTGTAAACACACCAATTTCGACAATACGTTTTGCTCCCGTTAATTCGACCAACAAACGCATAAATTGCCCTTGATAAGGTGTAATTTGCATTAGGGCTTTAGTTTGTTTTAATGTTTCTGCTGCTAATGCTTTTTGAACCGCTGTTTCACGAACAGAAACAGAAAGCAAATAACGATAAAGATCTTCAGTCAGTGGAACGGTAAAATTTGACATATTTATCCTCTTAATATAGTGAGTTGATATTGTGTTGTGTATATTTCTGGTATTAGCCATTTGTGATGGCTTGTAATAAGCCATGAGCATAACATAGATTTCAGATTTCTATAAACTACTCGTTAATTTACTAAATTGATTTGGCGATTTTAAGACTGAATTTATGAACTTATGGAATTAAGAATCAGTGCCTTCGACAACATTCCTATTAGAGCAGTGCCGAACTATAAAGTCATTTATCATAATATGATTAGCTTGTTATCTAACCACAGGTAATATACCGATCGTACTCTTGTCGCAAAATCAAATATAGGTATTTGCTAATTTTTCATATTGTGTGGTGGATAAGGTTTTTACCATATGCAACATAGCATGTTGTCCCATCAACGCAAGCCAAAAGGCTTTTCCTTCTAATTTAAATCTACATTTTAATGATGGGTAATCTGCTGTTAAGATATTTTTTATCCAATGTTGGCTAACCTGTTTTTCACATTCATTAAAACTCTTTCTTAACTCAGGATCCAATCTAAGTAAGGTATTTCCATCTTGTAAATAAGCCGTTACTCGCTCTACAAAACCATCCACATCATTTGCACTTTTATATAAAATTGATGAACTTTGATCACCTGCCGCATATTGCCGCATAGATGTTTTATACAATTTTTTATTAAAATTTTTAAATAAAATTTCAGCATCGCGTTCATGATTTGGAATATCAACCCAGTATACGTGTGAACCATAAACTGGGACACCAATTTTATTAACAAAGCCATAACGAGCATTAATTCCATAAATGCTACTACCATGTTCAGGAACAGATTTAATTTCTCCTACACAAGGCGCATTAAAAACTACTGTTGGTCTTGAGGGACTATAAAATAACATTAATAATTTTGCGATCGCTCCTCCAAGTGAGTGTCCAGTAAAACGTAATTTATGACTCAGTTGAGGGTAATATTTTTGAAGATATTTTTTTACTTTCATTAGAAAGCTAATTGCCAATGGCATATATTTTGGCAAACTATCGTCGACACCATTACCGCCTACAGAAGAAAACCAACTTTCTGCATCTGCAATATCGTTGTCCGTATTCGCTGTCCCACGAACTACTAATACAGCATTAGTGGCTTTTAGATTAGAAAATTTTATATATAGTGCGGCAAAGAAAGGATTGGCTGGAGTAATGTTTGAAGCAATATCATCTGCAAGCATCCATCCATTTGGCAAAATATAATTTCTACTGCCTTGTTTGAGTGTAAATTGCCTTTCACCAAATAAAGGGTTTTTAATATCATAAATATGATTACTCAAAACAGCATATTCCAATACTTTTATCATTACTTAATCTCTTCAAAGTTTAGGGTAAAATCATAGTTAGCATGACTTGATAAAATAATATTAGGCTGATATTTTTTTGGATATTTAATATTTTTTAATTCACAGTTATTGGCTTTACAAATCCATGTTTGATAAAAATCTCGATTCCTTAGACTTTCCCCATTGCTAGAAAATCCTATTGTATTCGTGACATATCCTAAAGTAGGAAATTCAGGTTTAAAAATATAACCAATGGCATAAATCTGCCATCTACACATACCTTCTTGGTATTTATTCAGCGGTATTTTTATTGAATAATCACCATTTTGCTCATATTTGGTAATATAATTTATATTTTTGACGCGAGAAGAACTCACGCCTTCAAATTTTAAGCTAAAATTACGAAAATAACGGCATTTATCATTGTAAGTCGTAAATCGTTCTATAATGGTAAGATCTAATTTTTTCTGCAGAGCGGGATCGACATGTCCATGTACCACCATAAAATATTTAGGATCAGGATTTAATACGGGTTCATATTCGTTGTTAACATTAGCATGATTCGTAGGAGGTTGAAGTTTATGTGCAATACCAATAACATAATAAATACTCAACCCCCCTATTACCAACAGTATTAACTTTTTTATCATCGTTTTCACTCCTTAAAATTGACACGAGTCCATCTTTACATTGGTTCTGCTGTTTCCAAATTATACCCTACAATCTTAGGAGATTTGGGACGATTTTTTTCATCACGTCCAATATAGGTTGTTTCTATTTTTGTGAAATGCAATTTAATTTCTTCTGCAGGTATATCATCGCCAAAAGCAACGTTCTCATTATGGCTCACTAACACATTCTGCAATATATATTTTACAGTGGGTTTCAATTGACTATAACTTGAAATTACATGAATCTCTACTTTGGGAATGACTTTTTCACTCACAACATGTTGGAAAAAACCATTACTTGATTCATCCATTTTTTTTGAAATAGTTAATTCGGAAAATTTAGGCGCGCCTCGGGCACGATCATTGACTTGCCCAACAGGCATAGTTGTTTGACTCGAAATATCGAAGTGAAGCGAATAAACTTCAATCCAATTTTCATAACTCTTCGCACTAACACTGCCGGACAATCCATCAGCTTTGATATAAATTGGCATTATTTAATCTCATTAATTTATTTTAAACATAGATATTAACCTAAATACACTGTAAATCACAAGAGTTAATCGGGTTAATTATGTTTATAATGGAATTATTTGCTAGCTTTATTATCACTTAGACATAACTATGTGCCTGATATAATATTATCTCTCATAAGAAAAAATACACTTTAGAAAGATATCGAACCTCCAACCTACTAGTTACAAATAAGTAAGGCTGGTAATCAAGTTTATATAATCAATAATTTATATTAATATCCTATGCCAAAAATTGTATAAGTCATTCTAAACAACATATAGAAAAATTTTTGTCAGCAACAATTTAGCGACTTCAATAGAGAAAGTTAATATGGCTCTACAACCTAACATTAAACTAGTATGTTACTGCATTGATAACATACTGGAGATTGAATTTAGAATATTTATGAGTTTCCGAAATATAGTCGGACAAGAAATTGTTGATTATCAGACAATGTCGGCGCTTACTTACAATGCTCAGTTGACTTTTTAAAATTTACTCAAAAAAAAATATTTAACAACTAAAACAATCTTCACATTTGTAATTTTATCTAATCGTGAATCTCATTTTATTAACTGATTTTAATGATTAACAGTTAGTAATATTTAAATTATTGTAAACCCTTATATTTTCTTATTTAAAATTGATTTCACTAAGCAAAACGTGTAACCAACAATATAAAAAAATACTCAAGATAATAAAAGATTAATCAATATTTAGGAGTTTAAAACCCAATGTATTCTCACGAACAAGAAGCTAAAATTAAATACTCAACTTCTACAAATAATATGTTAACGTCAATGTCTACTACTCATACGAACGAAAGTACTTCGAAAAGAGATTCTGAAATAAGCAATGAAAACGGCTATTCTCCTGAAAGTCTCATCAAAGATGATAATATTGTCACTGATTCCGTGTTAGAATTTTATAGCTTTATAAAAAATATTCATACTGTAATGAAATTTAAAATGATTAAGGAACTCGAAGTTTATAAAAAGAAGATAAAGGACCATCATTTATTTTTAAGCGGATTACAACTCATTTTAGATATTGAGAGAGAAATCGAAGTAAAAAGAGAAATTATTACTCTCGAAATGATCCCCAAACTTATAGAGGACAACAACATACTTTTAAAGGAGAACAACAAAATTCCACAATATATCATTCAGAGTATTATGTCTAAGCTTGAGAATACAATGAATGATGATGAAACTTATTCAGTCAGTACTGCAATATTGGAAAATTATGATATTGACTTTAATCAGTTTGAATCAGAACTTGTTGATGAAAAGCAACAAAAAACATTATGGGATGCGTTTATGAAGTTAGTCAATCACATTCTGGATTTATCACATGACGATTCATCTGAAGTTGTCACACAAGAAATATTACTTGAAATTGAAGCATTGTTTCAAACAAATGCGACTTTTGATCGTCAAAACTTTTTATTGCATAATTATATTAATGAAAAAAATTACCAAGCAATTAAACAATCGATAGCAATCTTAAAACAACATGTAAAGCCTTCCAATCAAACTAACAATGTATCATCAGAAAATACAATTGAGATCTCTATTGTAGAGGATTCAGATCAATCAGAGAATATACAATCACCAAGAATGGGACATAGTTAAGCAAAAATAGACTGTTATTAAAAAATAATTGATTAAATTGTTAGTACAATTTAATCAATTATTTTTATTATAGCGTTAGCAAATTTTTCATGAAGAAACCGAGTAACTAGAAACATTCCACAAGCAACCATCCGGTAAAGATACAACGTAGTTAAAATAAAAAACAGTTTTTTCATATTTTCAGAAATACATTTATCATTATAGATTACCTGAAAAAAGTAACACAGGATACCCGCATCCAATCAATGTATAGAAAAATATACTTTAATTAAAATGGTGAATTTAACCGCTATTTTTTCTAGTTTAAAAATTATATTTTATGATTTTCTCAAGCTTTAAATTAACTTAAAAATAAAAGGATAGATTAATGAGTACTCCAGAACCCATGCCAAAAAAACGTAAACTAGCTGTTGAACCAAAAACATTAAAAATGAGATATTTTTTGTTTTTACTTTATCGTTGTGTTCATCATGCTAATATGAATTTTGAAGAAGCTTTTACGGAGCTTTTTCTTTATTACTTACTTACGCTTAACAGGAATCGAAATGCGGAACTTTTTTTTTATGATATTACTATCACTGAAGAAGAACAAGATAGACTATATGGTCATTCAATTAAATTTTCAAACGTGATTAGTCATCAAGCAAACATTATCTGCAGATCGACAGTGAATTCACACGCTCTAAATCAATCAAATATTTATGAGCTTTGGTGGGAGGATATTTCAAGTCTTCGCAACATGCTTCCAAGTGAATCTCAGCAATATTTAGACCGTCTCTTAAGTTATACTTTTTCGCAAGAAAGTATTCAGAATTATTCTGTTCACCTTCAAAATCCACAATGTCGTGCTCCACAACTTTTAAAAAATTTATTTGGTAATATATTTAAAGCGGAATCTAATCGTCAAGCTTTGACTATGCCTAGGACAGTTTCTATAACTAGCTCAACGTCTTCATCACCTAGTGATATGCCGAGTAGCAATACTCAAGCTTATCCCGTTGTAACTAATTCTCATTCATCAAGGCTATCGAAAAAAAGAAAACCGTCAATAGAAATGCCTTCTGACAAAGTAAAACCTTTTAGTTTTTTTGCCAAAGGAACACGAACTTACAGTCTTAAATATTTTATCTTTTTATTTTATACCGTGTCTTTTGAACCGGATATTAGTTTAAGTGATGCTTATGACGAAGTTTTTAAATATTATTTTTATGCTCTTAGAATGAAAACGAATACCAATCAATTTTTTTATAAATGTAAAAACTTTGTTTCTGGCGATTTTGACGTAGAAAAGAATTTATTTAATTTTCCATCACCGTATATCGTTGATGAAAGAGTAGTTCGAGCCGCAAATAAAATACAATCAAAATTTGATAATCCAAGTGTAAATATTTTATCTTACTCCGATTGGGCAGTTCAAATAGATCGATTTATAGAGCACAAAACAAATGCTGAAATTAAAAAACGTATTCTTGACTTATTCCAAGAAAGTTATTGTTCAACAAATGTAAAAAAAATTAAAAATTTAGCAGATTTTTCTGCAGAATCTTTTCCTAAAGCTAAGCTTATAGCTTTAATCCAATGCCTAAAAGGGCAACAATCTTGGAATGGTTTTATGACAGCAGGAGAAAAAAACACCACTGCCTCACCAAGAAATGCTTATGTTTCTGTTCCTGAATCTAGCCCCTCAACGAATTCTTATCCATCAGCAACAACCCTAAGCACACATGCATTTTACACAAGTCCTGCAAGGAGGGTTGATAGCTCTAAACCAACTGCTGATAATATTGGGACAGGAAGTAGACCTTTAATTGATCCTACACCAATGCAATATAATCAAGAAAAACAGCTGACCGAATCATTTTCTCCAACATCTTTGTTGCACCAAAGATGAACGATTAGATCTCACTAACGAAGATGGTTTTTCACCACTATAGCAGCTTGATTTGAATCAGTATACTTGTTAAATACTATTAAAATAGGAGCCAAACCATGCTACATGTTCTAATTAACATAAAAGCAAAAAAATCACAAAGAGATTTAATTGATAAAGCTGCAGCTGTTTTAAATGTAAGTCGGTCAGAGTTCATGATTGCTACAGCCTGTCGAGAGGCTGTAGATGTATTATTAGACAAAAGATTATTTCTAGTAGATGATGATACGCATCAAACATTTTTAAAACTAATTGAATTACCTATTGAAGAAAATTTAGGACTGAAGGATTTACTAAATAATAAAAGCCCATGGGAAAAATAAGTCGCCCTGAAATAATAACAAATGAACACCACATTGAAGATTTATCATCTGTTAAAGATTCATTAAACAATTGGTGAAAACCTAAGATTATATAATAGAAAAGTTATTGAGCGCTAGGCTCGCACAGTAATAAAAATTTTAATGTGTCATGGTTATACTTTTCCATGAGCACTTAATTAAGATCCAATAAAAACTATTAAATAAAAGAGATATTAAAAGTCAATAAACGATTAATATCATCAGCTGTTTCACAGAGTTGAACTTTACGAAATCGATTATGAAGTTCTTCGGCCCCCTGTCCCTCTTAAGGTAATAAAATTTTCAAGTTGTCATTAGCTATAATTTAATAATAATCTATAAACAGTTTAGGTAACTGTACTAATACTTGATTTAGTAGAATCTCAATGAACAAATAATAATAACTCTGGAGTGCTCCCACTTTTCTATTCGTTGTCAGTTAAGTTGAGCAAAACAAATTATGGCATAGATTAATTCATTCTTTTTAGAATAGCATGTAAGTAAGCCGTTCCCTCGTTTACGCGATAGAATTCGCTTATTTTAATTTATTTTTTGCACGATTTTTAATTGCGTTTCTTAAATTTATTGTTGCTAAGGATGGGTTTAATAATTATCAATAAAGTATTTAAATGCGCTATCAAAAACATCAAAATTTATCGTTTTCTTTTCATCGACACCATCATATGCAATTACTGCTAACGTATTTTTAATGTAGTCATCTAGTATTTCATTTCTTTCAATTAAAAACTTTTCGTCTTGATGCTGTTTCTCGGCTATCATAGCTTCGATCTCATTTAATACTGTAGGGTTGTTCGCTAATTGACTCTGATAAACAGTTTGGAATAATACCGATGGAAATTGTTTTTTCTCGTTAATATATTCTGCGCATAGCAACGCCCTTAACGCATAGAGATATGTTTTTGGTGTAATTTTTTGTTCATCTGTTATTTGCAGCCATTTCTTTTTTACTGTGGCAAGATAGTGTTGAAATACTGAAATTGGTTTAATCGCCTGCATTGCTAAAGATTGTAATTTTTCAATAACGTTGTCTTTGGCATAATACACATAATGGGAATGTATCCATTCTAATAATGCCCCATTTGACTTTATCAATAATTGTAGTGCTTTTTTAATATCCCAACCATTAATATCCAGCAAGTCCGAAATTGGGATCTCAATGGTATCCTTTTTTTCAAATAATGTTAGATAATCATCACAAGGTCTAACGTATAAAAACCTCACATCAAAGTCACTGTCTTTTGAAGCAAATCCCCAGGCACGACTACCCGACTCGACTGCCAATAAAATCGAAATATTATGTTGTTTTTCGATTTTAGATATTTCTGATAAAATCTCATCTTTTCTTTCAATCATTTTTAGTTAACCTATATTTAATTTATCAACAATTTCTTTAATATCTCGTAATGCATTTTCATATTGGTTTTGACTAACGATAACATCTTCTATATGTCCATAATGAAGACTCATACATTCGAGTAGTAGTTTTTTTATTTTATCTAGATTAGCCGTTTGGGGTAAACTCGAAGTTAGATAACATTTTTCTAATTCTTTCTCTTTGTCAAAAAAATATTGTTCTATTTTGTCTAGAGACCATTCACCTCGTCTGATAGATTTTAACTGTTCTTTATTTCTTGTTAAGTCAAGATCCTGTTCGATTAATAATTGCTCTACTTCATTTAATAAGCGAACCACATGATAAGCAAATTTAATATCATAGCCATTGTTGTCTATTATTTCTTTACGTTTGCCTATAGGATTTTTTGTTTTCATCTTATGAATTTGTGAATAGGCATAGCCTTTGAATTTAGGCCAACAACCTTTATGCAAAAATAGTTTTCTATTTTCACGGATCAATTCGCCAATTTTAGTACTATATAAAATACAATTACGTGGGACAAAAAGTGTATCAATGATATTAGGATTATTATCCACTAAAAGCCGAAAATATTTAGTAATAGAATAGATAGTGATATCGATTATTTTACCTTTTCCCGCATTTGCTGATTGATCAACAATATGATGTTGTTGAAATTGTTCGAATTGAGGTCCAATATCATCAAAGCCTGATATCTCACCTCGCACATGAGGAAATTGAATATATTTAGGTGAAATAGCAAAGCCGTATACATCAATATCAGAGCTATCATTTGATACGCCATATGCCATTGAGCCCATGATCACTTCATACTGAATCGCATTTTTTAAAAATGTGTCAGCAGTATTAATCAGCCCTTTTTTACTCAAATCTTCAAATGTGGATGTCATATCAACGCCTATGATATTTACGAGTTTATGTTTTATCTAGATTACAGTTTATCGAATTAAGTGAGTAATTAAAATAGAAGATAGTATTCGGATAGTTAGGGCAGGATAAGATTCCACTTCAATGTTAAAACAACGTTGAAATCAACCCCCTTCACCATCAGACACAATGGAAATTTTCGTCGCTTGGAATGTGAGCTAATGCTTTTAAATCCAGCCTGTGATTATTTGTTCGCATTTTTTTCGTTTAGCCATCATTTCTCGCCTCTACTTTATAAGCTACAGAATAGTTTTCTTTACTATTAGTTGTTTATCGATTGGTTAGTTTATTCAACGCTTACTTATATATGTTCATAAACTAGTGAAACAACTAATACTTAAGACGATAAAAATAGATAAAAAAAATCATTTAAAACGAATGGAAACTGATAGCTAAAAATAAATGTCCGATTTACAATATAAGTAGATTTTAAAAAAATAATTTTGACTAAGGGACCACCATGTTAAAACGTATTACATTATTCATTCTTACAAATATAGCAGTCGTTGCAGTAATTATGTTTATTTTATCCATCTTGGATATTAAGCCGTATCTGCAGCAGCATCACATCAACTATTTACATTTACTGATATTTGCAGCAATTGTGGGTTTTGCAGGCGCCTTTGTTTCACTTTTTATGTCAAAGTGGATAGCAAAAACGGCTTACTCAATTAAAATCCTAGATGGTTCAGATTCTAATAGTGTTTCGTGGATTTATAATGTAGTTGAAGACCTCGCACAAAAAGCAGGTATAGGTATTCCTGAAGTGGGTATTTATGAAAGTGACGAACCCAATGCTTTTGCCACAGGTTGGAATAAAAATAACTCCCTCGTTGCAGTGTCTACGGGCTTAATTCGCGTAATGAAAAAAGAAGAGGTTATTGGCGTACTTGGACATGAAATTTCTCATATTGCAAATGGGGATATGGTTACAATGGCTCTGCTTCAAGGAGTTGTAAACACCTTTGTGATATTTTTCGCTCGTATCGTGGCGCTAATTGTTACACAATTCCTATCAAAAAATGATAATGATAGCCATTTTAGCTCTATGACTTATTATTTAATTGCAATAATACTTGAAATCTTGTTTGGGATATTAGCAACAATTATTGTTATGACTTACTCTCGATTTCGTGAATATAGAGCGGATGCAGGCTCAGCTAACCTTACTAGCAAAAATAATATGATTAATGCGCTTTTGAAGTTAAAACAATATGTCGAACAACCTGAAGATAATCGTTCTGCAACTTTAAATGCATTCAAAATTAGTCGTTCTTCAAATAAAATTCTGGCACTATTTTCAAGCCACCCACCCATTGAAAATCGAATTAAAGCATTAGAAGAGTGTCATGATTTTTAAGTCTATTAAAAATAAGCTGATTTAATAATGAATAAATAAATCTATCTTTAAATATCCAGTATAACAAATTATATAAAAGGTTCTATCATTTATGAATAACACAATCCATCAAGAACGATTTTGGGTGTATATCAGTTCTTTATTGATGTCTTTTAATGGTGGGTATATAAACTCAATCTGTTTAGTTTCTATTTTAAAAAATCCTGTTGGCTATGTGACAGGTAATTTAACATTAGCCGGTGAATCTATTATAAAAGGAAGAATCTGGTTATCAGCTCATTTATTATTACTCGTTATCTGCTTTTTATTTGGAAGCGTATTGAGTGGATTAATCGTATCTGAAAAAAATTTCGAAATTGACGGGCGCTATACCTCTATTCTTGGCACACAGTTTATTATAATAATTGCTGCAATTTATTTTTTACATTGTGGGTCACATGCAGCGAGTTACTTTCTAGCGCTAGTGATGGGGGTTCAAAATGCAATGATGACTCACTATGGGACAGCTTTAATACGAACGACACACATGACAGGTACAACAACCGATCTGGGTATATTAATCGCTCGCCTGATAAAAAAAGAAGATATTCAGATGTGGAAAATGGCACTGTATATTTTTTTAATAACTGGCTTTTTAACTGGATCGATAGTGGGAACTTTTGCATATACTATTTTTAATGAATTTTCACTTGTGGCTTGTTTATTCATTTATTTATACATGATATTTTTACCTTATATTTTGCAATATAAACGAAATGAGTGGTCTCGCACACGAATGGATAAGAAGGTTTGATTTATTGAAGCCATGATTGTTTAAGATTCATCTGTTTAACTAAAAGTGAATTTTTATCAAAAAAATATATTGCTTTCACCTACAACTAGAGCAATTTCTCTTTCTGTATAAGATTATGATGCTTGCCTTAAAAAAGAAAGTAATTTTCCACTGTCTGAGTCATTATTTGTAAAATAATGTTGCAGTAGAACCCTGTGTAAACCACGTTGAATAGTATCAAATTTTTTTTAGTCGTTACTATATAAAGTGCAGGATTGAGATGTGCTACCCTCAATTTCGCCGATAACAACTTGTATGGTTGTTTCAGGTTGATCTTCTAGTACAGAATTTAACTGGCAATTAATACTCTCAGCTTCATTAGCAAGTATCGTCGCTTTCATTTGGAAATTGCCATTTCCCAACATTGAGCAAGGAGCATTAATCGTCAATTGTTGCGTTCCATTTCCAGCCATATCCTTTGATTGATTTAATGTAGGATTCATTTTATCTATCACAGAAAATGAAAGACTTAAATTTGATAAATTAATAATCTTAATAGAACAGGTTTTTCCATAACTCATTGAAAATGGTAATAATACAATAAAACAAGCTATTAAAAATTTGATCCTAGTAGCCATATCAAAATCCTTTTAATATATTTTTACTAATAGTAAGTTAAGTATAAACCTAAATTTAGATTAGTACATTTTTTCATTACAAATTGCCATCCAAATATCTTCCTGTTAAACATTCAAAAGTTTTATGACTAAATGATCCTTTAAATAACGCTATCGAAAAAAAGCACCGTCAACTTAATAATATATATGATAATATAGAGGTCCATCGGGACCTCAGCTTGATGGATTTGTATCATTTTATTATTTCTGTGTTAAAGCTTTATTAGTAATTTAAGCATGCACTCACATAAAACCCTGATAATCTTTTTTAGTGAAAGCGGTTTTCTTTGTCATAAAACCTCACAAATGAACCACCCAAATTAGGTAGCAGGATGTCATTCTTTAAACTTATATTAACAGGACTTCTATATTGAAACTTCTCATAAATCTGATCATACTTTATTAGAAGTTTCAATATAGAAGTCCTGTTTTAAAGCATTTTCAATGTTAGTGATAAACTTTATGTGATCCTTGTGTGATTTTTCCATTATGATCAGTTTTAGATCCGGCATAGGCGACTGGTTTTCCATTAGCCGTTAATGTTGGAATACCATGGGTAATTTTATCATGAAACATTAGACAATGTGCTTTGTCACCTACCCTCGCAACGGGTTTGCCTTCTATAAAAATATTCGGTGAACCATTCATAATTGCGCCGCCGATATGTGGCACTAATGTGGTTAAGTTTAATTTTAAACATTTGTGATGATCACCAATTGTCGAAATCGGTGCCGCAACACCTTCCTCCGTTTCAAAGATGACTTTATCAGATTTTAGTGTTAAACCATTTTCATCTAAACGTAATTCACTGTTACCTACTTTAAAAACTGCTTCGCCAGCGGTAAGTGTATATGTGCCTTTTTCTACTGTAACAGTTCTATCACCTTCAACTGTTTCAGTTAAATTACCACCAATATGTTCATTTAAATCATTTTCTACATCAATGATTAAATCTTTAGCCGCGTTTATTTCGAAATTTTCATCACCTTCTTTATCATTGAAAATAATTTGATTTTTTAATGCAGGATTAGCTTCGAATAATGTTTCGATAGACGTAAAAACTTCGTACTCAGCATTATCATCCGGTGGTAGATTAATCCCATTATAAAAGGCACCTATAATAACGGGTAAATCAGGATTACCATTAAAAAAATTAATAGCGACTTCATCTGTTGCACGAGGAATAAATAAATCGCCATGCAGTGGACCTGCTACCGTTTGCACTACGGGAATCCAACAGGTAGGCTTGTTAGTGCAATCCCATTGTATTTGCACTTTTATTCTACCGAACTCATCGGTGTGTGGCTCTAATGGTTTTGGGCCTAATACTTTACCGATATGACAACCGGATAGCTCTGGCCATGTCATTGGCGGAGGAGCAACATAAGTATAAGATTGTGGAATGCAATCGATATTCACAAAAAAAGATTGTTTGTGTTCATCTTGTTGTTCTTTTGAAAAATATGTTGTGTCGATTGCTTCTAAATAATAATGTGTAATTAAATATTTTTGATTGTGATCATTATCTGGATGATCAGTTAGTTTAAAATAATTAGCAATTTTTACATCAATATCATTTCCTGAAAACGTACAACGATGAGCAAGAGCCTCCCAATATTTTGCACCCCGTTTTACAAAAGCATCCATTTCTTCTTGTTCAAAGGCTTGAATGGGAAATTGATAATTGAGACTTTGTTTTGGTGAAAGATGACTGAAAGTATCGATAACTTTTGCTCTTGCATCAATCGTTTTCCAACCTGATAAATCAACATTTGCCCCAACATATGATTGAGAATATTGATTTGCTCGGATGATAAAATCATTAATATGAGGGCTACCGATATCAGCATGACTATATCGTTTTGGTTTTTCTAATTCTTTAAGGAAAAAATCTTTATCACACAACACCATAACGTGTTTATCTTCATGATGTTCAAAAAAATAAAAAATGCCTTCTTGTTGAAATAAACGATGCAGAAAATTTAAATCGGATTCGTCATATTGAACGGTGTAATGTCTTTTTTGCAATTTTTTTTGTATTAAATGCGTATCATAATGTGCGATACCTGTTTCACGAGCAAGTTGTTGGAAAATTTCTAATAATGTTTTGTATTCGAAGATTTGATAACGGTGTGATTTCGCTAACACGATTGTCCAAGGCGCAATCTTCATTTCATGAAAGAATTTTCCATCGGCTAACTCTGCACCAGAATTGATAGCGGTAACATGGCCATTTAATATCTTACTACATTTACCCTGTTGATAAATTTTTATTGTTGCTTTTTTCCTGCTAATAAATTGTAATCGAATGGTTTATTTTCCCTAATCATCGCAATACCGAATTCATATGTTTGGGACATTGTTTCATGACCTTTGATTTCGGTAACATCGAAATGTGGCGTAGCTATATCAAAATTTATTTCGATATGACAGCTTTTACTGTTGCGATATTGCATAGATTCAATCTTCCTACAAATCAATTGAGCAATAATAATATACTTTAATACATAAATAAACATATTTATATTTCCTTTATCTTTTTAAATGGATAGATTTTGATTTAAACACATTAATATTCATATGAAATCCGCTATAATGTATAGAAATGGAAAATGTGATATGAATGCCATTGAATAACATTTTGAGATATTCTTTCCACAAAATTGGAAAATGAGTATTGTTATTTAATTCATTTAAATTAATAAGCAAGCGCAAATTATATGATTAAGTACTTTGATATTAGGTGCTCTTCTTCTTTCTTACGATCACGTTTCATTATTGCATCTTCAAATCCTTTTTGGCTTTGATAAATTAATGATTGTCAGGTAACCGTTAAAAAAGACAATGAATCGATAAAAAATTTAGCCGCTAATATCATCGTTCCAAAAATATTGTCATGGTTTTAAAAACTATACATCGATTTATATTATCTAAACTCCCACATTCTTTTAATTGATGTGTAACCATAAATAAAAACAATGAAAATGTTATTAATAACTTTTGCTAAGGACAACTCAAAATTAGCAAGTAAAAGCTAAGGCTTAATTAATTTACTTTAATACAATTGCCTAAACAAAATGCTGAAGTTGGTATTATCACGGCCGTACCACATGAATTGGAGCCCTATTTTGATCAACTAGAAAATATCCGACAACATTATGTCGAAAATATTCCTTATTATTTAGCTGAGATGAATAATACTACCATAGCTTTAATTGCTTGTGGGTGGGGAACATGCTGTGCTAGTGCGGTCATGACGCATCTATATTGCCACTTCAAACCAAAGGCTATTTTTTTCTCTGGCACTGCTGGCGCTATTAATTTGAATCTTTCTCAAGGTGATGTTGTTATTGGTCGCTCTGCAATGGAAATTGAGTTATTTTCTCTTATTAATAAATGTATTGATACACCTTATGAAAAAGGATTGTTACATTCTTTTAAAAATGAGATTCAGCCTAAGCTGTATTACGCTTGTCAAAGTTTATTAGCACTTTCTAAAAAACTTATCAGTCATTCTTCATTTAAGCACTGCACCATTGGAAATTTAGCAACAAGTAATAATTTTCCACTGCGTCAAGATGATTATACTTTTTTAGTAGAAAATAAAATTGATGCTTATGCAATGGTAGGAAGTGCCATTTATTAAACAAGTTGGCTATTTGGTATTCCAAGCTTAGTCGTAAGAGGGATCAGCAATATTTATCAAAATAATGGTGAAGAGTCGAATATAGCGAAATCAAAAACAGCATTAGCCTCTATGAACGCAGCTTCTTGTGTTATTAACATTATCGCCAATTATTTAATTGAAGAAAAAAAAACGTAAGTTGAGATAGAAAATAGTGTTGCAATTATTACTAGGGCGTGTCCCTAAACCCACATTGTTAGCCTTTCAGCCAAATTAAAATGCT
>CAYGUK010000037.1:0-34021 GCA_964352985.1 uncultured Legionellales bacterium | reverse complement strand
TTGATTTTCGGATTTTTCAAATATTTTCGAATATTCTTGATACAATTGTAAAAAGACGTCATAAGCTTTTTCGCCTTCACTATTTTCTAATCTGATGCAGTTGTTAAGTTTTAAGTTGTGTAAGATCTCGGTAAGAATGACAGTTTTTAATGAATCGAGATTTTCATTGCCTTCATTTTTTTTACACAATGTTTCTGAAATACGAAGAATGATAAGCGCGTTATTCAATTTTCCTCTATTGAGCCTCGTATATAGATTATTGGCTCTCGCTTCCCCTTTTTTTCTAAAATAACTACCTTCTAAACCATCTAGATATTTGTCGATTGCTTGAATAACTAACGGTAGTAAATTTCCATGATTGTTGAGTGCCTTAACTAACGTGTCGTAGTTTATTTGGTAACTAATGGGCATAAATTTTTTTTCATCTTATAAATTGTCGACACATTTTTTAGTTAATGTGATATAAAATCTACCTTCAGTACACTCTTTAAATCGTGGTGGAAAGATTACTTATTTTTCAAAAGATGAATTAATTAGAACAGAATGAGAGAGTTTGTTTTATATTAGTTTGTCGTTGATGCCTAGATATTAACAGTAACCGGGTTAACACATCGCAGACCAAATCATAGGGATTAATCTTATGGCATTTATAGGTTTCGAATAGTTTCATTTTACAGATATTTTCTTGTAGGGGTTATATTTAGGGAATAACATGAATTTCATCTCATTGGATTTTGTCTCAATGCGTTGAACTCAGTTATTATTGACGTTAAGCTTTGCGCAGCTTGTATATCTTTTATGTGATTAAGCACATTTATTATAACTTCTTCCCAATTATTATTAACATGATAACAAATAAGTTGATCATGCCTTCTGACTCTTAAATTTTCACAGTTTTGAACTTCAGTAGCATTAGAATCAAAGTAGTATAAGTTATGAGAAGGCTCAGTATTATCAATAATCATTTGTAGCAATTGTGTCATTAATGAGTTAGATGGATAATCTTTCGATTTCATGTATCCTCGATCATAAAAGGTAATTTTGTTAATTTCCTCGTCCGTCAATTGTGGGAAATCATTTTGACAGTCATTAGTTAATAAGGCTCTCATTAGGCATTCTCGTTCATAGCCCATGATAATCACATCACAATCACTTTGCAGTGCTTGTCGTATGAAGGAAATTATGTGTCGATTTCTAAATTCTCGAAAATGATTTTTGCCATAAATTAATGTGGATATGCTTTCTCTCAGTTCTTGTAGCCGGTTCGAATCCTCATTATTTTCAAATTTACATTTAACAGCAATCAGCCTCTTAATATATTCTACACCACCATTTATTTTAGGCTGATAAGCATATGTCAGCCCATGAGTTCGTACTTTTAAATAAGTTTCTTTTGAGGTTGGGCTTAAGCTTTCGCCTAATGCTGCCCGTAGCGTTTTTAGCGAATTACTTAGCATAATATCTTCGAATCTAATTATTATAGTGAGCATTTAAATTTTTCCATGATTATAATTATCGGCAGTGCTGTATTATACGAATCTATCGATACTACTTTAACCGGGACTTTATACACTAGTTTATTAGCTCAATAATCCGCTCATTTGAAATTAATGAAACTAAAAGCCTAATCGATAATTTCATTGTGATCAAAATAAAAATCCGAGTTAAGTATCACACTCTAAAGTAAACAATAAAGACTAAATAATAATTTTCATATAGTAATCAATATAATTTTTTTGATAACTCGTTAATAGACTATGTAAATAATAAGTTGAACTTTCCAAAAGCTAACTTAGCTTATTTTATCGTAAAGGCATAAAGTGATTTATTCAGTCATGACAGTATTTAATAGATTTTGTCGACATTGCGCCCAATGGGAGAGTAATTCTTTTAATTCTAATTTTGTCATGCGTAATTGTTGACGATATTGATCAAGTTTATCATGCATTTTTTGCATGTTTGATCTTTTTAATTCTTTATAATGTTTTTCTAATTCTTCAAAGTGTGCGAGTTTTTGCAAAACGGAGTTATAGATGCCTTGCATAGACTTGACTAAATTTTCTTTCATATCATTAGAACTGTTAATAATTATTTGTTTAACGAGACTCAAATCAGTTTCTAAACGTAATTTAATAATACGTTGGGTATTTATGCGTCGTAGGTTTTTTGCTAGTCCTAAGAAAGCTAAAGCACGAATCAACCATTTCGTTGGATCCCAATGGTAGAGTTTTATACCATTGCGATAATCAATGGGAAATTTGTGATGGAAGTTATGATAGCCTTCACCGAAAGTTAAAAATGCGGCAAACCAATTATCTCTTGCCGTTTCTTCTTTACTATAAGGTCTTTTACCAAAATAGTGGCTGACTGAATTTATAAAAAACGTAAAGTGTTGTTCGATAGAAATACGAAAAGCACCGGCAATGAGTAATCCCCCGAGGGCATCACCCCATAACGTGCAAATGAGAGTTGGAACAATAAATCCCATGAAAATTGCAATATAGGGATAGAAACGATGTTGTAATCTAACAAGTCTATCTTGCGATAAATCCGTGACATTTTGTAGGTTACGACGAGATGGATTATAAAAAATTAACCAACCAATATGGGCGTACCAAAAACCTTGATTGATATTATAAGGATCTTTATTCGTATCGGTATATTTATGATGATCACGATGATCAGCGCACCAATCAAGCGCACTGCCTTCAAACGTGGCCGCACCAAAAAGCAGAAAAAATAATCGAACTGACCAATGGGCTTGATAACTTTTATGCGAGAAAAGTCGATGATAGCCAGCAGTAATACATAAGCCATTGATATAGGCAAAAATCATCGCAAATAGTGCAGTTTGCCAAGTAAATAAATCTAGGCAAATCAGGGTGATTAATCCTGTTATGCCAACAATAGGTGTAATTGTTAAAAATAATGTGTTAACCCAATGAATCTTTTTCATGACTGTCTCATTATTACAAGTTTTGCTTATTGTACTGTAATCGACTTTGATTATCTAAAAGAATTTAACGTTGTTCAGCGTGATTTGCCTCGAACATTTTAACATCAGAAATGTAAGTATAGTCTAAATTTACACTAAATGTTCTAAGCCATAAATTAAATGGTGTAATTCGACGACTTTTTCACAAGCAAGACAAACACCGGGCATAAAAGATTCTCGCGTCATGGAATCATGTCTGAGAGTTAATGTTTCACCCTGGCCTCCAAATATCACAAGTTGATGTGCAACAAGACCGGGTAAGCGTACGGAATGAATGGGAATATCAAATTTAGAGGCACCACGCGCACCACTTAATGTTTCGACCGCTTGTTCATTATGTTGAATTTCGGTCAGTGTTTCGGCCATTAATTCAGCTGTTTTAATGGCTGTGCCACTCGGGGCATCGAGCTTATTATCGTGATGCATTTCGATAATTTCAGCATTTTTATAATATTGACCAGCAATTTTCGCAAAGCGCATCATAAGCACTGCACCAATAGAAAAATTCGGCGCGATGATAGCGCCTGTTTTAAATTCATCACATTGTTGCTTAAGTTGATCAATTTGTACTGAAGATAATCCTGATGTGCCAATTACAGGTCTTGCACCTGCATTTATAATTTTTAGAAAATTTTCATAAACACAGTCAGGTTGAGTAAAGTCAATGACAACATCGGCGTTATTCGAGCGGATCATTTTTTCGATATTATCTTTAGTGCTAGCACTGCCCACTAATTCCAAATTGGGGTGTTTATCGACAGCTCGACAAGTTACGCGACCCATGCGACCTTTAGCACCATTAACAATAACTCGAATTGCCATGTTTTCTTCCTTCTTGCAAATAAAACTTTCCGTATTATATGAAAATTAAAAGTAAAAAAATATCGAATATAAAGATTTGATCCGATTTGAATTATTCTGTATTGACGTTACATGTTTAAAGATAATTTAAAACAATGCCAATAAAAATAAATAAGCCAACCCAATTATTATTTAAGAACGCTTGAAAACATAATTGTCGTTCACGATGTTTGATTAAATATTGTTGATAAATACTAAATATTATTGCCACTGAAAAACAAAGATAAAAATAAAAATTGAAATGATAAATTAACGAAACAATAAGTAGTAAACAAAAAAAACAAACTTGCAGTAGGGCGGTTATCAAGCGATCATGTTGCCCGAAAAAAATCGCACTGGATTTTACGCCGATACTTAAATCATCTTCTCTATCTGACATCGCATAAAAAGTATCGTAAATGACTGGCCAAATGACGGCGGTGATGAAAATTAACCAAGCAGCAAAATCAATATGATTATTGATGCTGGCAAATGCCATTGGGATCCCCCATGAAAATGCCGCACCTAAAACGATTTGCGGCAAATGAGAATAACGTTTTACAAATGGATAAATAAACGTAATCATGACGCCAAAAAAGGAAAGATAAAGCGCATAGCGATTTAAAAAAAAGACCACCAACAAAAAAGCAATAAGTGAAAAACTTATGAAAATAATTAAGGCTTCGTACGCTTTTATTTTTTTACTGGCGATAGGTCTGGTTTTTGTCCGTGTCACATGAGGATCAAAATCGCGATCGGCAAAATCATTAATCGCACAGCCTGCTGAGCGCATTAAAAAAACACCGATAACAAAGACGAGTGATATCATTAAAGGTGGGTGACCATGACTGGCTATCCATAACGCCCATAATGTTGGCCATAACAATAAATAAATGCCAATGGGTTTATTTAGTCTAATGAGTAAAGCGTATTGTTTTAATTTATCCATTTTCGACAAGTTCACATTTCATACCGCTGCATTTATATATCATGCATTGATTTTTATTGGCAACCTTTTGCTGGAGTGAAGGTGGTAAGTCGTTGATTTCATCACTTATGGCAAAAATAATTTGGCGAAGATTATCGCGCTGTAATATTTCTTCACTTTTTTCTTTAATGATATTTTCTTGGCCACGTAAAATATAAATAGGGATAGGTGTTAAATATTCTGTGATGGCAGATAAAAAACTTGAATGAGCTTGTGGAATTCGATTGATTTGGTTCCACGCAATTTTAATGGTTTCAATTGCTAAATCGAGATAAGTCGTTTCGCCGAGTAAGTAACCGAGTTTAATCAAAACACGCGCTGCAATAGCATTACCTGCTGGGATGGACTCATCTTGTAATGGTTTAGGACGAGAAATTAATTGTTCGTGTTGATGACTTGTAAAATAAAAACCACCTCTATCATCATCATAAAAATTTTCGATTAAACTATTTGTCAACGCACATGCCCAATTTAAATAATCAGTATTCCATTCCGCTTGCAAATATTCGAAGATTGCATCAATTAAAAAAACGTAATCATCCAAAAAAATAGCATGATCACAATATAATACACTGCCATCCCAGCAGGATTTTTTTATGTAGTCTAATGCTTTTTTTGCACTCGATATGAATGTTGAATTTTTTAATATTTTCCCAGCAGAAGCGAGACCTTTAATCATTAATCCATTCCAAGAAATTAATAACTTTTGATCGCACAATGGCGGAATGCGTTGACTGCGTTTTTGTTGTAATTTTACAATTGCAGATTCTAAGGTTTGCTGGACTTCATCAATGCTAATAGCATATTTATATGAAATATCTTTGATGTCATCGTGTTGATAAAAATGATATGCGTGTTCAAAATTTGGCGATTCAGAAAAACCAAAATATTCAGCTGCAACTTGGTATTCTTTAGCATTCAGCAATTGATCTAATTCTTCATCGGTAAAAGTGTAATATTTTCCTTCGATACCTTCGCTATCAGCATCGATGCTAGCGTAAAATCCCCCTTTGGGATCTTGCATTTGTGAGATAATCCAATTTGCTGTTTTTTTGACGACAGGTTTTAGTTGATGATCAAATAATGAAGCATAGGAATATAAATAAAGGAGTAAGCCATTATCATAAAGCATTTTTTCAAAATGAGGAATCTGCCAAAACTGATCAGTAGAATAACGATAAAAACCACCGGATAAATGATCAAAGATTCCACCTCTAGCCATTTTAGTCAAAGTAAATAACGCAATATTTTCATTTTTTGTTAATATTAAAAATTCTAAATCACTGACATGAGGAAATTTTGGTGCCTGACCAAAACCGCCATAAATTCTATCGTGTTGAGACATAATGGCATCGATAGCAGAATTGATAACCGATAAATTAATGTCTTCATCGGATTGTTGATTATTGTCAATAGCCGCAAACACATTTTGTAATTGTTGTCGGTGAATTTGTAATTTATCAGTATTTTGATGATAAAAATCGGATAACTCCTGTAATAAGTTTTTAAATCCAGGGATACCATAACGCGGTTCAATTGGAAAATAAGTGCCACTGTAAAATGGCATTAAATCATGCGGATTTAAAAAAATCGTCAGCGGCCATCCACCACTTTGTTCGCTAATAATATAGTGCGCAGTTTGATAAATTTTATCTAAGTCAGGGCGTTGTTCTCGATCTACTTTAATATTAATAAAATGATGATTCATGAGCGCGGCTGTCGCTTCATCTTCAAAACTTTCGTGCGCCATGACATGACACCAATGGCACGCACTATAACCGATAGAGAGTAAAATAGGTTTGTTTTGTTTCCGAGCGCATTCGAGTGCTTCTTCACCCCACGGATACCAATCAACGGGATTTTGCGCATGCTGCTCTAAATAAGGGCTTTGGCTATTGGCTAATCGATTTGTCATAAAGGGTTGCTCATGTCATCTATAAATTAAAGCGTATACCATAAGATGTTATTCAACAGAGTGCAAATTTAATCTTAATTTATAACTATGTTATTTTCTAAAAATCAACATACCATAATGAGCGGTTTTCGATAGTGACTTTTTTTAAAGCTTGTTGATATAAGTCTGATAAATTTGTTTCATTTAACACGTCATCGCGTAATCCCGTGATAATGTAGCCATTATGTTGGATAAGAATTAAGTGACTCGCTATCATGGTAGCAAGATTAATATCTTGTAACGTCATGAGGATACTTTTATTGTTTGTTAATTGAGTTTTTAGATAACGAAATAATTTAATTTGATAATGTAAATCTAAATGATTGTTGGGTTCATCGAGTAAATAATAATCTGGTGTTTGCGCAAAGACGGTTGCAATCATCGTGCGTTGTAATTCACCGCCTGATAATTCTGTTAAAAGTCTTTTTTTCAGTGAGGTTAAATCAAATTCAGCCATTAATTGTTCGACAATTTTAAGATCGATATCATTATAAGGTTGAAAAAGATTAACATGAGGATATCGCCCAGATAAAACAGTTTCATGAACTTCTGCTGGCATTAAAATATCGTGATGTTGAAGTAAAAATCCTATTTTTTGTGCTAATTGTTTTCTTTTGTATGAAAAGATAGAACGATGATTTAATTTAATGTCGCCAAGATGTGTTTCTAATAATCCACCGACATGTTGTAAAAGTGTTGTTTTACCTACACCATTAGGACCTAAAATCACCCAACATTCACCAGGATTAATATCGATATTTAAATTTTGACAAATCAATTGTTGTTGTCTTTTAATAGTTAAATTATGAATTTGTAATGGTGCCATTAGTTTTCCTTAAGTAGTAAAAGTAAAAACAAAGGCACACCTAAGAGCGCAGTGATTATTCCCACAGGTAATTGTAAGGGTGAAATTATAATCCGTGCGATACTATCGGCGAGGGTTAATAGACTACCGCCTAATAAAACACAACAAGGAAATAAATATTTTTTATCGGTGATACCTATTAAACGTAAGAGATGAGGCACAATTAATCCCACAAATCCGATGGTGCCGGCATTGATCACTGCAACAGCTGTTAGCGTAGAGGCCAGAAAAAATAATAACGTATTAATTTGTTTGATGTTCACGCCTTGCGCTTTTGCAGTTAATTGTCCACGCTGCATAATATCTAAGGGTTTTTTAAAGAGTAATGCGATAATGAGCGCGATAAGTAAAACACTAAAACTAACCCCCGGCGCTTTTGCGTTAGATAAATCACCCAATAACCAAAAAATCATCGACGGTAATTTATTATTCGGCGCAATCGTTAAAATGAAGCTCGTTAATGCGGCCCAACCACTGGCCATCACAATTCCGGTTAGCAATAAACGAGTTGAAGAAAAACGCTTACGGTTAACAGCAACAATAAACATCATTGATAAAAATGCCCCAGCGAGTGCGCTTAAGTTTAATAAAATACCCGTGACACCAATTAACATAAATACGAGTGCGACGACACAAGCGCCACCTGAGGTACCAAGCACATAAGGATCCGCTAAAGGATTTTGCACTAATATTTGCATCAAGCAACCCGCTAAGGCGAGCATGCCACCAATGGCAAAGCCACTCGCAATTCGCGGAATTCTAATATCCCATAAGATAAGTTGTAATGAACGATTGGCATGGTGGTGCCATAAACCTACCATTTGATGAAATGAAATATTAACGCTACCAACGCGTAACGAGAATAAGCCACAAGCTAAACTTAAGATAATGAAAAATAGTAGAAATAGTTTTGATCGTGAAATCACGTTATATAACTTTAAGACGTCATGATAATGAGCACAAGATTGTAAAGAGATTCACGTTATTTAGCAATGACGAGCACAGAATCGTGTTCTAAGCATGTCAAGTCTATTGCTGCCATAAACGCTTTATGAAAAAATGGCATTAATGTTGAATATTGTATTTTGGTTTTATCATGATTGATGAAAATGGATATCGTGCTAATGTGGGCATTGTCCTTGCCAATAATCAAAACCAATTATTTTGGGGACGTCGAATTGGTCAAGATGCCTGGCAATTTCCACAAGGTGGTATGCAAGAAGGCGAAACAGAAACGGATACGCTTTATCGTGAGCTCAAAGAAGAAATCGGTTTAGAAAAAGAGGATGTTTCCATTGTTGCGATTTCTAAACGTTGGCTTTATTACAAAATTCCAAAAAATATGTTGCGTCATTATCGTAAACCGCTTTGTATTGGCCAAAAGCAACGTTGGTATTTAATTCGGTTATTAGTTTCCGAACAAAAATTGCGATTAGATTTATCTGATTCACCAGAATTTGATAGTTGGAGATGGGTAAGCTATTGGTATCCTGTCGATCATGTAATAAGATTTAAGCGTGAAGTTTATCGCGCAATGTTAGAAGAATTTGCGCCGATGTTAGATAAGGAATTAATTAAATAAATGTTGGATTTGTTGCGCCGTATCGTACAAGAAGTGAGTAGTGCCACCGATATTAGTCGGGCACTGAAGCTTATGGTCGAACGCGTAAATGAAGCCATTGAAGCAGATGCCTGTTCCATCTTTCTTAGAAATAAAGAAACCGAAGACTATGTTTTAATGGCAACAGATGGGTTAAATGATGATTTAGTCGGTATCCTTAGAATTAAACCTGGTGATTCATTAGCAGGTTTAATTATTTCTCGTGAAGAGCCGATTAATATACCAGATGCGAAAAATCACCCTAGTTTCCGTGAAGTGCCAAATGTTGGAGAAGACCGTTTAAAAGCATTTCTTGGCGTGCCAATAATTCATCAACGTCAAGTCTTAGGTGTGTTAGTTGTTCAACAAGAAGATCGCCGGTGCTTTGATGAAGCTGAGGAAGCTTTTCTTATTACCTTATCCGCGCAATTGGCCAGTGTGATCGCTCTGGCTGAAGCAACAGGTATCATGTCTAACCGACGTTTTAAAACTGAAGAAAAAACGTTAAGCGGTGTACCAGGTGCTGAAGGTGTAGCAATTGGTTATGCCGTCGTTGTTTATCCCTTAGCAGATCTTGATGCTGTACCTGAACGACAAATCGAGGATATTGAAGCTGAAATTGAAACATTCAATAAAGCGTTGTCGACTGCGCGCAAAGAAATTCGCCAATTAGGAAAACGTTTAAGTCCTACCTTACCACCTGAAGAGCAAGCTTTATTTGATGTTTATGAAAAAATATTAGACCGCGCGAGTATGGGCGATGAGGTGGCTTCAGTCATTCGTGAAAAAAAATTATGGGCGCAAAGTGCGTTGTGTCATGTAATCAATTCTCATATTAAACAATTTGAATCGATGGATGACTCTTATTTAAAAGAACGTGCGGATGATATTCAAGATTTAGGTCAACGTGTATTATCGCATCTTCAATCAAAAGCGCATAGCACACCAAATTATCCTAATAATACAATTTTAATTGGTGAAGAAGTTTCGGCCTCGGATTTGGCGGAAGTCCCTGAAGAAAAATTAGCGGGTGTGGTCTCGGGAAGAGGATCAAGTAATTCACATGTTGCAATTTTAGCTAAAGCCTTAAATGTGCCCACGATTATGGGGGTAGAAGGTTTAAATGCATCAAATCTCGAAGGCTTAGAAGTTATTGTTGATGGCTATTATGGGCAAATTTATGTTTCGCCTTCTGCGACACTACGAAAAGAGTTTTTCACTTTAGCGAAAGAAGAAAAAGAACTCGATGCTGATCTCGAAGAAATGCGCGAATTACCAGCACAAACGTTAGATGGTCATCAAATTAATTTATCAGTTAATACGGGTTTGGTTGCTGATATTAGTCGCTCATTATCTGTCGGAGCGGAAGGCGTGGGATTATATCGTACTGAAATTCCATTTATGATCCGTGATCGATTTCCAACTGAAAAAGAACAACGTGTTATATATCAACAATTATTAGCAGCATTTGCACCGAAGCCTGTGATCATGCGTACGCTTGATGTGGGAGGGGATAAACCTTTACCATATTTGCCCGTGCGTGAAGAAAATCCATTTTTAGGTTGGCGTGGTATTCGTTTCACACTCGATCATCCTGATATTTTTCTCGTGCAATTACGGGCGATGTTACGTGCGGCGAGCGTTTATAATAATCTGCGAATTTTGTTACCGATGGTGACGACGATTAGTGAAGTCACCGAAGCCATGCGTTTATTAAAGCAAGCCCATCAAGAAGTTGTCGAAGAGGGAACAGAAGTTGAAATGCCACCTCTCGGTGTCATGATCGAAGTGCCTTCAGCTGTTTATCAAGCAGGACTTTTTGCTGAGCGAGTTGATTTCTTATCTGTGGGGTCTAATGATTTAACGCAATATTTATTAGCCGTTGATAGAAATAATCCCCGCGTTTCTAATTTATACGATTCATTACATCCGGCTGTATTAAGAGCGTTACTTTATGTCGTAGAAAGTGCCCATAAGCGGGGAAAAGTCGTCAGTGTTTGTGGCGAAATGGCGGGTGATCCAGTTTCTGTTATTTTATTATTGGCGATGGGGTTTGATAGCTTAAGCATGAACTCAAGTATTTTACCGCGTGTTAAATGGGTGATCCGTAAACTCACCTTAAAACGAGCAAAAGAATTATTAGATGAAGTGATCAAAATGGAAGATCCTGGTTTAATTAGAATTACCTTAGAGGCAGTATTAGAAGAATTGGGCTTAGGTGGATTAATTCGAGCTGGCCGCAAGTAATTGTTTCAATTTTATTGAGATATTCTATTTATTAATGAGCGTCTAAAAAGTACCCGCGAATTTTTTCATACTCTATTAATAGACAGACAAAATCTGTTATAATCCGGCTAATTTATCTAAGCATATGAAAATCAATGATTTCACACCTTATTTTATATCTCATCACGGGTATTGTTGCGGGATTTTTATCTGGCACTTTTGGAATTGGTGGTGGCATTGTTGTGGTGCCTTCACTCATTTTCTTATTTCATTTATTTAACATGCAACATTTTAATGCGGTTCATATGGCGGCGGGTACTTCGTTAGCAATCATGATTATTACAACCTCTGTTGCTAGTTGGCGTCATAATAATTATGGTGGAATAATGTGGCCAGTTTATCTTAGAATGATACCTGGCATTATTGTGGGAACGATTGGTGGCGTGTTGGTTGCCAGTCAACTTGATGGCCATATTATTAAAATTTTATTTGGTTTATTTTTATTATTTGTTAGTTTTCGCATGTTTTTATTAGTCAAGCCTCATCCCGATCGAAAATTGCCTGATGATTTTTTATTGAATTGTTTCAGTGTTGTAGTCGGAGCGAAATCTGGTTTACTGGGTGTGGGTGGTGGCACTTTAACCGTTCCATTTTTAACACGTTGTAATATTCCCTTACGTATTGCCTCAGGGACTTCAACAATTTGTGGTTTAACTATCGCCGTTGTGGGTACTATCGGATTTATCATTGCGGGTTGGCATCGTACTTTGCAACCGGCTTTTAGTTTTGGTTATATCTATTGGCCAGCTTTTTTTGCCGTTGCTTTTGGTAGTGTGTTGAGTGAGCCCTTAGGCGCATCACTTGCTCAAAAACTACCTGTTGATCTTGGCAAAAGATGTTTTGCCGTGATTTTATTTTTAGTTGGTTTGCGTTTAATTTTATTTTAATAGGGAAAGACATGCTACATTATCCACATATCAATCCTATCGCTTTCAGTATCGGTGATTTCAAAGTTCATTGGTACGGAATTATGTATTTAATTGGTTTTGCAGGTGGTTGGGGATTGTGTTTATTACCTTATCGTCGACAAAGAATTGGATTGAATCGCGAACAAGTCGGCGATTTAATTTTCTACGCTGCAGTGGGCGTTGTATTAGGTGGGCGAATTGGTTACATGCTTTTTTATAACTTACCCACATTTTTACATCATCCTCTTGTTATATTTAAAGTGTGGGATGGCGGTATGTCGTTTCATGGTGGATTAATCGGTGTGATACTTGCCATGCTAATTTTTGGTAAAAAACATCAAAAAACATTTTTTATGTTAGGTGATTTTATTGCTCCTGTTGTGCCTATTGGTTTGGCTGCAGGTAGAATTGGGAATTTTATTAATGGTGAATTGTGGGGGCGTGTGACAACCGTACCTTGGGGTATGATTTATCCTGATGCAGGTCCATTGCCTCGTCATCCTTCTGAAATTTATGAGTTTCTTATGGAAGGGGTTTTATTATTTTTAATTTTATGGATTTTTCAACGTAAAGACAGACCAACTATGGCGGTGTCAGGTTTATTTTTATTCCTTTACGGTTGTTTCCGCTTTTTCTGTGAATTTTTCCGACAACCCGATCCGCAATTAGGTTTTATTGCTTTTGGTTGGTTGACTCAAGGTCAATTATTATCAATCCCCATGATTATTTTTGGCGGGATATTTCTTTGGGTTGCCTATCATCGAAAGAAAATGCCGAATGGTGAACAAGCATTTTAATTGTACCATTGAAATAAATGGTACAACGCTTGCTGTTGAAGATTACAATCCCAATCATCAACAAAGAACTTTAATTTGGACCCATGGTTTAAATCAAAATATGTTGGCGCAACGCGCGCATGGTTACATTCCTTTTGAATTATTATCTACACATTTTAGAATAATCACTTATGATGTGCGTGGTCGTGGTGAATCGGCGATTGAATTAAATTCTCTTCATCATGTTGCAGAATTTTTAGCAAATGATTTATTAAGTCTGGCTGATCATTTTGATTTAAACGAATATTATTTAGGTGGGACTTCAATGGGGGTGAGTATTTCACTTTGGGCTGCCTTAAAAGCACCGAATAAAGTGAAAAAACTTTTGTTAAATATGCCACCAAATGCGTGGCAGTATCGTCCCGCTTCGATAAAAAATTATCAAACAATGAGTGAGCTGGTTAAAAAACAAGGCTTAAGAAAAGTGATATCTTCACTAATGAATTTTCCACTCCCGGCGCATCTTGCCGAATTAGAACAAAGCAAAAAACTATGCTATCAAAAAATCTTAACACGTCCTGTTGAAGAATGTCTTGCGATTTTTGCTGGTGCTTGTTTATCGGATTTACCCTCTATGAGTTTATTAAGGCAATTATCGATTCCCAGTTTTATCCTCGCATGGCAAAATGTTGATTTTCATAATTTAGAAACAGCGCAACTAATGCATGAGTCTTTAAAAGATTCGTATTTAGTTGAGGCTGAAAATTATCAAAAAGTTATTGAACTTGGGAAATCAATGCGTGATTTTTTATTATGATTTTGTTGTAATAAAAGCATCACTATAAATAGAAGCTGAGGGCACACCTGAGATAAAAACTTTTGTTTTTAATTTATTCGTTGTTTCTGCTGGACCACAAATAAAAACTTGAGCACTGTTGCATATATTATCTAATTGACCGACTAAAACTGTTTCTAAGTTTTCGGATTTTTCAGATTGACTAGCATTTATAATGCTAGGAATATAAGTGAAATTTTTATTATTTTGCTGTAAAACGTTGAGCTCATGATCAAGATACAAATCGTTTTTAATGACACCACCATGGATCAAAATGATTTTACCCTGATGTTTTTTTGCTAACGCATCATGAATAATACCAGTTAACGGCGCTAATCCTGTGCCCGTACAAGCAAGGACAATCGGGTAGGATTTATTTTGTGGATTATGATAATAACAATGTCCCATGGGACCTCGTATTGAAACAGCTGTTCCAATTTTTGCTTGTTGGCATAACCAACTACTCATTTGACCATCAGGAATTAACTTAATATGAAGTTCAATTTTATTTTCGTTAACTCGCGCTATTGAATAACTTCGCACAAGATTATTGGGTACGACTAAATTAATATATTGACCTGCTTTAAAATCATATGACTGTTCTAGTGATAAAATAACTTGCAAGACATTATGATTAAACTTACTCATTGATAAAATTGTTGCAGAAAGAGCAATGACATTATCTTCTGGTAAGCTAATGGTGATATCACTATCCGGTTGACACTGACAAGGTAAAAAATAATTGCTTGCTACTAATGTGGGTTTAAGTCCTATCTGCGCTTTTTCAGGAGGTTGGCCTTTTATCATTCTTGCAAGACAAGATTGGCACGTACCATTTTTACAAGAATAAGGAAAGTTAACCTTATTTCTTAATAACGTATCTAAAACTGTTTCACTACCTTCAACCAGATATTGGTGTTTGTTAAATGTAATGTTTGGCATGTTGTTAACGATTTAAAACATCATCTCTAACACTATTGGCAAGCGTCGCTACTTCAGTGATATCGCTATCTTTAACGCCCAATTCTTTTAACGTGCCACCTAAATGTTCGATGATAATATCAACATGGGAATCATTTAATCCTTTATCAATTAAATTTTTGTGACCCTCACGCATATTTTTACCGGTATAATTATTAGGCCCACCAAATACCATGGTTAAAAAGCCTTTTTGTTTTTTTATTTGTTCATCCATGTCGACACCATCAAAAAAAGAATTTACGCGATCATCGGTTAATACTTTACGATAAAAAATATCGACGGCTGCATTCACTGCTTCTTGACCACCTAACTTATCATATAATGTGGGATTGCTCATTTAAATTTCCTCCATGGAATAATATCGAGTCATTGTTAAAATATCTTGTAAGCAATATTTAAAGTAAACGTATTTAAAAGTTGCTTAATACTATAAGTATTGCGATTCACTATATTAATTGTTGGAAAATTAACACTATCTGTTGTTAACAAATGGCTAAATTCAACAGCGGTTGTCCAATGATTTGTTATCGCATAATCGACACCAAAACCAGTTAACCATCCCCAAGCATGTGTTTTTTGATTTTCAGTACCTAAAGTTAAGACACTTGTATTGCCATTTAAAATATAATGGGTAAATTCTAAACCTCGACCTAATTTAATATAAAATAATGCGCGATGAAATGTATATCCCACTCTAGCAAAAAGCGTGAATAAACGATTTGTTTTGGCTAAACCATTTATTCCGCCTATACCAGAAAATAAAGTGTTTTCACCACGAATATCTGAAGGGTCGAAAGTTGAACCGAGGCCAACTACCCATCGCGACCATTGGATATTACCTAATAAATTAATTGCAGCGAGTGATCCAGTAGAACGTATTTTGTTGCCAAAATTTGCGGCGTTAATAAAACCTGTTTGGGCAACGGTCGCACCGAATGGGTCTGATATTTGATTTGTTCCCCAGGCGCCGCCTAACATGCCGCCTACAAAAACACCTTGCCATTTAATATTGGTTGAAGAAAATGCATCATCATTTAATTTTGTGGGATGATAACTCAGTTGTAAAAACACACCATAACGGTTTGTATTAAAACGAGCGGGTACAACGATTAAACCATTCTGGCCTAAAAAGTCAAAAATCACTTGACTATTTTTCATATTCCAAATCCAATAACGACCACCTAAACCTAATTGCCAATTCGAACTAAATTGATAATCTAAAATAGTTTGTATCATGGCACCATTCCCACGATTTGCACTTTCTGGTCCAAGCAGTTGACGGGCATTATGTAAATCAAGACCACGCATATTAACAATGGGTAGATAAACCGCTTCTGACATTAATGAGATTTTCGGTGAAATATGAATGGTGCTTGTCAAACCTAAACGCAAAGACCGATATTTATCTGTTTCACTAATTCCAAGGAATTTATAAAGTAAACTCGTTGGCACACAAACTGTTGAACCTGCTAATTGTTGGCAATCATAAGCACTTAAGTTTTGCCTATAAAAGTTATAACCAATTAAAATGCCTGTTTGCGCATTATCTGAGTTAAAAAAATTGTAACCTGCATCAATATTAAAATAGGATAAACTCCCTGATATTTTACTTAAGGTATTGGAGTAAGCGCCACCTGCTGGAAAATCTTCATCATTTAATTGACCATGATTAATGGTGCCTGTGCCAAGAAAACTTTTTAGAAAATAACCTTTGTTATTTTCTAAGTGAGCAAATAATTCTTCTGAAATTGCGGTGAGATGATCAAAGGTTAATCTTGATGCTAAAACATTTCCAGTATTCCCATTATTGAGTAAGGGCTGCGGTGAACCATCAATTCCTGAACTTAAAAATGCGCGTGTTCCAAGCGTAAAATGCCAAAAATGACGGTTGAGTAAATTTTTCATAAATGGCACGAATAAACTCGGATCATCTAATTGATCATTAAATTTATAGTTGAGGCCAATTTTAAAAATATTGGATTTCATTTTTAAAGTATTATTAATATTTTGGCTGGCCGGCAAAAATTGATTCATTTGACTGGCCGTTGTTTTCTTATAATTTGCGAAAAGGTATTCAGCATCCAAACTAATATGCTTTGTTAAGGCAACTTCAGCACCTGTACCAAGCACATAACCCGGAATTATTTTAGATACACGTTGTGATTCGAGTGCTGGAAAATTATTAGAAAAAATGAAATCGCCTTTGACTAAGGCTAACCCTAAACCACCCGTAATGTAAAATAACCAATTGTGAGTCACAAATCCGATTCTAGGGTGTAAGGTGAATAACCAATTATTTTTACCATAGCTGGTTAAAACAAATTGTTGATTTGGATTATTGGGATATAAAATAGCAGGGGTATTCGTTTCACCATGATTACTCATCGCCTGAAAATCAGCACTTAAGCCGAAAAGAAATTGTTGATAAACCCAATTATAACCTGCGCTAATTCCAGTTAAAAAACCAGTTGTCGAGATATCCTGTTGTCCCACTTCATTAATCGCGGTTGCTTGTTGAGAGTTTAGAAAATTACCACTTTGTGTATGGGTATTATTTTTAAAATGCGTTAAAGCACCGCCCGTTGTTCCACCAATATAAAATCCTTGAAAATAATGGGTATTATTTTTTGGTGTAGCAATGAGTGTCGTACAGGTTAAGAAGATGCTGGCGACAATTAGTCCAATGCTAAATTTATGCATATTTCATCCTTGAAAAAATGTGTGGAATTTCTAGATTAAATTAATAGGTATTAAATAAAGATTTTACGGCAGTATTTTTTATAACTTAATAAAGGTTTAAATGAACAATATAGTCTAACCTGCATAGAGTATGTTATTCAATGGGTTATTCTGATCTATACTATATATATTAAGACGATTCTCTTCGTCGTGACATAAATTGTTGGGTTACAATATGGATATTGCAGTTAAACAAAAAGGCCGTAACGGTTTTACACTGGTTGAAATGTTGATAGTAATAATTATTATCGCCATTATTGCAGTGATGCCTTTTATTTCTTACGAAAATCCTGTTGTCGAACTACAAGCTACTCAAGAACAAATGTCTCGTGACATGATTTTTTTACAAGCATTATCAATGAATCGAGGTCAACGATATCGTTTTAATTTAGCGGCGAATAATTATTCTTTTAGTACCGAAGCTGGTGTTCCTATTATCATCCCAGCTTTAAATAATTCTACGAATACCTTACCGACGGATATTACCATTAGTGGTTGGACAAATTTGCCCAATAACTATGTTATTTTTGATGGCAGAGGGATCCCTTATACCGATCCGGTTACTACGTTAAATAGTAATGCAGTGATCACCATTTTATTATCAACGGGTGAAACAAAAACAATTACTATTACACCACAAACAGGATTAGTGACGGCAAACTGATGTTAAATAAAATTTATAAGTGCAAGCAAGATAAAAATCAATGTGGGTTTACGCTCATCGAGTTAATCGTGTTTATCGTTTTAGTTGCTATTTTATTAACAGGATTAGTGGCATCAACATTTCAAGTATTAGGTGATACGTTTAAAACTGAAAATTTAGGGAAGGCACAAGATTTTGCCATTCAACGCATGGAATTAATTTTAGGACAAAAACGTCAACAAGGTTATACCGTTTTTACAGATCCTTGTAATCCAGGACCAGGTCCTGCAATTTGTTCCGTACCCGCTGCCGCAGGATTTACAGTGATACGTACGTCACCTGCGACATTACCACCGCTTGCAGGGAGTGGTGAAACAACGATTGTGATCACCGTCACAGGTCCCAATGGCAGTGGTGCAACATTAACAACGTTAGTGAGTGAATATTAGTAATGATCAAACAAAAAGGTTTTACATTACTGGAAATTCTAACCGTCATGGTGATAGTGGGAATCATCATGGGTAGCATGGCTGTTACTATGTATCATTGGTTTAGTTCATATTTTATGGTGAATGATTTAACATCGATTAACCTAAAAGCAAATTTAGTGATGGGAAGAATGACGCGTGATTTACGTGAAATTGCGCCAACTAATTTAGTGACAGCAACAAGCACGAGTCTCTCATTTACTGATAATACGGGAACGTTAATTACTTATTCACGGTCGGGTACTCAAATTTTACGACAACAAGGTGTAGGTGTTGCAGAACCTTTATCAAATGATATTCAAAATGCAGCAGTCGGTTTTCAATTAACTTATTTACAAAATGATGCGGCAACGGTGGCTGTGTTACCTGCGACTATTTATTACATTACTGTGTCACTGCAATATCAAATTACCACATTTAATGGCATCGTGGTGCAAGTGCCATTTAATACGACAATTTATTTGAGAAGTCCATGATGAATAAAACGCAACAATCCGGTTTTTATGTGATAGCGATGGTGATTTTAATTATGGCTGCATCAGTGATTGCATTAATTGTGTCACGTTCTTATTTTAATAATGCATTAATTAATGCCGAGAGTTCAACAGGATCTGAAAGTTTTTATTTAGCAGTTTCTGGCGCAGAACGTGGTATTCGTCAGTGGTCATTAAATAATTTATATACTGGTGAAGGACCCAATGCATTAGGCAATGGCACTTATACCGTGCAAGTTTTTACTACCGATTTTACAGGTGCTGCGCTCGCTGCAAATCAAAGAAGAATTCGTGGCATTGGTAATGTGAATAATAGTCAAAGTACGGTTGATGTGATCATTCAACAAGGCGGGACTAATCTTTTAACTAATGGTGATTTTCAAATTCCGGGTGTTTGTCCTGGTGTGCCTCTTCAACCAAGTAATTGGACTATCACATTTAATATTGGTATCAATCCTTGGCAATGCACTGGCGTGGGAAATTCTGTGGGTATCGTCGATTGTAAAAATATAGGTTCTTGTGGTGGTGGGGGTAATCGAACAGTTAATTTACAGCAAACATTAAGTTCAACTTTTGTCTCAACTGGCGCAGCTTATACCATTAATTATAATTACAATATTGATGCATTTGCCGGGAATCAAAATATTCGAGTACGCTTTCGTTTGAGACGTAGTACTGGAGGAGCATGGTATAATTCTTCTTGGCAAAATTATACTGCGACGACAGGAGGATTTGTTTCTGGGACGAATACAATTACACCACCGGCTGGCCAAACAATAGGATTTTTTCAGATACAACTTGTCGTGAGAGGTAATAATTCTAAAAGAATCACGATTGATAACGTTGAACTAATTCCACCTGGGGGAGGAACCATTACAGTTTTAGGTTGGCGAGAAATGTTTCCTTAAAAAATTACTTTATTTCCAATGATCACATAATCGATATTTTCTTCAAGACCAAATATCCAAGATCCATCACCACTTAATGAAAGCGAAAGCTATGATCCTTTGTTCTTTTTAATCTAAAAATCCAGTGCTAGTGAGCCACTAATAATTATCTTATTAGTGGCTCACTAGCACAAGTCGTGATTGACTTAGTGAGCCATTAATAAGATAATTATTAGTGGCTCACTAATACAGACAAGGATCTATCAAATTGCGAGAAATTATTATTGGTCGAGAAACAGAAAAGCAAGAACTATCAGATACATTTAACTCTAAAGTAGCAGAGTTCATAGTATTATATGGAAGAAGAAGAATAGGGAAGTCTTATTTAATAGAGCATTTTTTTACAGGTAAATCATGTTATTTTTTCCATGTTACTGGGGTGCAAGATGGGTTGCTTAATGAGCAGCTTCGTGAATTTGCCAAAGTTATTGGTGACACTTTCTATAACGGGGCTTCTCTTGCTATACCATCAACATGGATGATAGCACTTGAAGAATTAACAAAAGCAATAAATAACTTACCTAAAACTAAAAAAGTAGTTTTATTTTTTGATGAATTTCCATGGATGTGTACGCATAAATCAAGAATAATTCAAGCCGTTGACTATTATTGGAATCGTTATTGGAAAAACGATAAAAGGATAAAGTTTATATTATGTGGTTCGAGCGCATCTTGGATTATAAAAAAAATTGTTAATCATAAAGGTGGGCTACATAATCGAAATACAAGAACAATTATATTAAGACCTTTTAATTTACACGATACAAAGAAATATTTAATGTCGTTAAGGGTTAAACTAAACAACGAACAAATAATGCAAATTTACATGTTTTGTGGCGGTGTCCCATATTATTTAAATAATATCTCGAAAGGAAAATCATCAGCTAAGCTCATTGATAAAATATGCTTCCAACAAAATGGCATTCTTTATAATGAATTTGAAAAATTATTTGATTCTCTATTTGATGACTCTAACGTTTATAAAGATATTATTAGAGTAATCTCTCAAGTAAGGGAAGGAATTAGTCGATCAGATATTGAATCTAAAGTTGAAGGATTAGCAAATGGTGGAAGATTAAGTGAACGATTACAAGACCTAGAAGATGCTGCGTTTATAAAATCTTTTATACCACTTGGCCATAAAAGACAAGGGATCTATTACAGGGTTATCGATGAGTATTGTTATTTCTATTTGCGTTGGATTGAGCCAGCAAAGAAGTCATTAACAACTTTTGAAAAAGATAATCAATATTGGTCTAGCAAAGTTAATTCCCCTGAATATTCTGGTTGGATGGGCTATGCTTTTGAGTCTATATGTTATAAACATATTGGTGAAATTAAAGCAGCATTAAAAATTGATGTTGGAGCACGAACGGGTGTATGGAGATATGTTCCTCGAAAAAATGATAATAAACAAGGGGCTCAAATTGATCTGCTTTTTGATAGAGATGATGGTGCGATAACATTGTGTGAAATAAAATACACTAAAAATAAATATGAAATCAATAAATCCTATGAGAAAAACTTAGCTCATAAAATGGATACCTATAAAGAGCAAACTAGAACAAGCAAGCAGATATTTATTGTTTTTATATCAGCTAATGGTTTAAAGAAAAACAAATATTCTGATGAACTTGTGAATGACGTGATTACTCTTGATGAATTATTTAAGAATATTTAGAGTTTACGTGAAATAAGCTAGCGGATATGGATTGCAAGCGAATGAATTATTCTTAATTTATTAATTGATTCACTGTTAAAGAATCACGATTGATAATGTGGAATTAATTCCACCTGGTGGTGGAACCATTACCATTTTAGGATGGCGAGAAATATTTCCTTAAAAAATTTATTGATTTGACCACACGATCATATCAATATTTTCAAAATATAAATCACTACCATCAGATAATGTTAATGATCCTGATGCTTTATCGCAAAAAATTAATTTATTACCATTGATCACATAATCGATATTTTCTTCAAGACCAAATATCCAAGAACCATCACCACTAAGTTCGTTAGATGGGCCTTGGGCAATGCCTTCTAAATTAATTGTGCTAGGATGTTTATCATGTGATATTGCTTCAATCACATCATTGCCATGACCGAGTCCAAAATGATATTCGTATTCGCTATAATAATTTGAGAAAATATCTGTGCTGTCTAAGTTAACTCGGTTAATTTCGGATTCGATAACGGGATCATTCATGGCATCATCAAAATTAAAGTCTTGATCAAAATTATCTTCAAAAGAAGAGTACTCACCATTTATAATTTGCGGTAATGAAATTTCAGTGCTGCCAAGTCGATGAATTTTTCCATCGGTGTCAACTAACGTAAAACTAATTCGATGGTATGTGCCATTTAATCCATCGGGATTTTCTAAAAGAATGGATTCAAAGACATCATTATAATTACTAACAGAATCTTCACCTTGTAAAATAAGTTGATGTAATTTTTCATTAAACATACCATTAAAAATACTGATGTTAGTATTTTCAATATTATAATGGTCATCATTTTTGACTAAGGTATAATTCGCATCTAACTCTAGTTTATCGCCTGGTTGGAAACCTTCAGTAATCGTAATAATCGCTTTTTTGATCGTTAACATTGGGTTATCAATATCAAATTGTGGGACGATTAATACCGGTTTTGCTTCAATTGAACTGTCACTATTTTCTATATTTATTTTGTTAAAATCGATTATATTATTCGTGAGTCGCGCCATCGGGACTCTCCTATTTTTTCGTTAATACTCTGTCCATTCGTTACCATTTTTCCTAATTTTAGTATAGACCATATCAACGATATTATGCATACCAAAAGTCAGGCTAAATTTGATAAAAATAAGTATTTTTTAACTGGCTGAATTTTAAGTAAAGTTTTAATACTCTTCTAGATTAAATGACTCAAGTAATTCTCTTTCTGCTTTTAAACAAAGTCGAAGTGCCATTTCTTCTTCATGAAGACGTTGTTGTAACTGAGTGATCTTTGTCAAATGATGATGACATTTATTTTGATTAGCACGTAATGCCAATGCAATAGGTGAATTTTGTGACATGGTGATGCTGTCTGATTGCGTGTCGTACAAGGACGTGTATTTTTGATTTTGCATGATTCCTCCTCCATGATGATCATACCAGGCAGTGATTAAAACATAATTTAATCTGCGATAATATAGCCTTTTTTCACTTTTTTATAATAATAACTTTATTAATCATAGGGAAAAAAAATACCTTGATAAGTTGTGGATAATCTGTGTGGAAAATTCACTATGTAGTTCAATTCACTATCTATTTTATGTGGATAAGAAAAAACTACTTTGATTATTAACTAATCAAAAAAATAAAGTTACAAATTTTTTAATTCTTTTTTATTTTTTTATGCGAACGAAAAATATTCGTCGATAGTTTTTCGAATGTCATTAAGAATCATTTTGATCTTGTCTACTTATAAACTGTGTGAAAATAATCCGCGAGTAAATTTGCAGTTAAACGCGCTGTTCGACTGTTGTGATCCAGCGGTGGTGAGAGCTCAACAATATCAAAACTAATAATTTTATTGCTGTAAATAATTTTTCTTAACATGTGAACGACTTGTTCTGGCCAGAGCCCATAACTCTGTGGTGCACAAACACCTGGTGCCGCATGCGCAATTAAAACATCAAGACAAACACTGACATAAATTTTATTATGTTTATTTATAAAAGTATCGAGTATCGACATGTAATCGCATGGCGAATTAGGATCTGTAATTTCTCGGGCGTGAATCGTCGTCACATTTAATTCTTGTGCTTTATCATAAAGCGATCGCACGTTAGCATATTCTTGGACACCAATACAAAGATAAGAAAACTCTACATTTTGTGACTTGCAATAATTTGCAGCTTGTAAAAATGGCGTACCAGAAGTCCCCTTATTTTCGGACAATAATGGACGTAAATCGTAGTGCGCATCAAAATTAATAATCCCTATTTTTTCATGCTTTAAATACTGTGAAATACCCAAAAAATGACCCCATGCGGTTTCGTGTCCACCACCAATCACAATCGGTTTAACATTATTTTCGAGTAACAAGGTTATCAGATCTGCAAGATATTGTTGTGCTGTTTCTAAATCATGATCGCGACACTCAATATCACCTCCGTCGTAAATAATGGTATTTAACGGTAAGTGGTTACATAATTTACCTAAGTGTTGGCGTAAAATTATGGGTCCAAATCGAGCGCCGGGTTCGGCAAAATTTCTAATAATACCTTCGTCACAAGCAAAGCCTAATAAACAATAATGATTGGGTGCGGGTAATTCATTTTTTGATAAATCAACACATTGTATAATTTGGGAAAAATTTTCTTGATGCAAACTGTCCGGGCGGCCTGTCCAATTTTTTTGATGAGGTGGGATGTAATTGGATTGCCATGTGTTATTTTTAGTCATCTCTCCCCCCGATACATGTCGTTAATTTTTGTCGTATTTAAAAATTATTTTTCTTAGTCGTTAACAATATACTCTCACTTCTACTTGTCAAGTATTGTTGTTATTGAAGAGAATAAAGTAATAAAAAAATGAAGAAAAGAAATTGTTTTACTGTGTTATTTTCTGTCACAATTAATTTATCTTAACTGGAGAATTATTGAGGAATGAATAACACAAAAGATCATGTCAGTTTATGGCAGAACGTTAACATTATGACGATGACTGGAGAAATATTAAAAAACGCAACGTTAATATGTCGTAATGGGATGATAAATTGGGTTGGTTTAACGAGTGATTTACCCCAGGGGGCGACACAAAATTGCGAATTTGTCTACGATTGTCAGGGCAAATGGATGACACCTGGTTTGATTGATTGTCACACACATATTGTTCATGGAGGACAACGTGCCAATGAGTTTCGTCAAAAGTTACATGGTGCGAGTTATGCTGAAATAGCCAAACAAGGTGGTGGTATTATATCTACTGTGAAAAAGACGAGAAACCTATCAAGTCAACAATTATTTGATGAAAGTCTCCCTAGAATTCAACAGCTCATGTCTGAAGGTGTAACCACGATTGAAATTAAATCGGGTTATGGATTGGATATCGACAATGAAATTAAAATGTTAAACGTTGCAAACGATGTTGAACGACTTCTTCCTTTAACCGTACAAAAAACGTTTTTAGCCGCTCATGCTTTACCACCAGAATTTAACAACAATGATGATTATATCGATTTTATAATAAATAAAATGTTACCAGCAGCGTTAGCACAAAATTGTGTTGATGCAGTTGATGGGTTTTGTGAATCAATTGCATTTAATCAAGCACAAATCGAAAAATTATTTATGGCAGCAAGAAAAAATAATTTGCCAGTTAAATTACACGCGGAACAATTATCAGACCAACAAGGTGCAATGATGGCGGCAAACTATCAAGCACTATCTGTTGATCATTTGGAATATATTAGTGAACCAGGGGTAAAAGCAATTAGTGAATCAGGTACCGTCGCGGTATTATTGCCTGCGGCTTTTTATTTTTTGCATGAAAAAAAATTACCACCAATAGATCTTTTTCGGCAATATCATGTTCCCATCGCATGTGCGACGGATTGTAATCCTGGCAGTAGTCCATGCAGTTCTTTATTATTGGTGATGAATATGGCTTGTGTTTTATTCAAGCTAACACCTGAAGAAGTGTTACAATCTGTGACAATTAATGCCGCTAAAGCATTAGGCATGGCTAATGAGATTGGTAGTATTGAAATAAATAAACAATGTGATTTTGTATTATGGGATATTACTGAACCGGCTGAACTATGCTATCGAATTGCATTTAACCCTTGTTTCGCTGTCGTCAAACAAGGTAATTTAATTTTAAATAAAGGAATAAAAACATGAACGTGCTTAATGCTTATATTCATGGCGAATATATAAAAGAAGTTGAAAATAATTTTATTGCCAATATTAATCCTGCAAATAATGAAAAAATAAATGACATCAATAAAACGAGTCGTCAAACTTTTCTGCGTGCGGTTGAAAGTGGTCTCGAAGGTTTTGCGGTTTGGTCGCAATATAGTGCGGCAGAACGAAGTGATGTTTTACTAAAAGCTGCAGCAATACTAAAAACAAGAATTGAAGAATTTGCACATATCGAAGTTGTCGATACCGGTAAACCTATTACTGAAGCATTAAATGATGATATTCCAGGATGTGTTTCTGCAATAGAATATTACGCAAAATTAGCGGTGACCCTTGAAGGGAATTATATGACGTGTCGAAATTCATTTGCTTTTACACGTCGTGAACCAATAGGGTTAGTTGCCGGCATTGGTGCTTGGAATTATCCTTTATTTATAGCCTTATTTAAAATAGCACCGGCATTAGCTGCGGGTAATGCCATGATTTTTAAACCGTCAGAAATGACGCCATCAACTATTTTACTTATGGCAGAAATTTTTTCTGAAGCGGGTTTACCACCTGGTGTTTTAAATATTGTGCTAGGTGATGGTGAAGTTGGTCAATGGTTAGCAGAGCATGATGAAATTGGTAAAATTTCAATTACGGGATCAGTTCCCACCGGAAAAAAAGTGATGGCGGCAGCAAGCCAGAATTTAAAACGTGTTACCTGTGAATTAGGCGGAAAATCGCCTTTAATTATTTTTCCCGATGCAAATATAGATCAAGCTGTATTAGGGGCAATGAATGGTAATTTTTATAGTCAGGGTGAAGTCTGCAGTAATGGTACTCGGGTATTTGTTCATCACAGTATTAAACAATTATTTTTAGATAAATTTATTCCGAAAGTTATGGTATTAAAAATCGGCGATCCGCTCGATCCGAATACTGAAATGGGCGCATTAATTTCAAATAACCATTGTGAAAAAGTGCTTAACTATATAGAACATGGAATAGCACAAGGCGCAAAAATTTTATGTGGTGGTAAAAGACTAAATCAACCTGGAAATTATCTTGAACCGACTGTATTTGATGATTGCAAAGATGAAATGAAAATCTGTCGTGAAGAAATTTTTGGTCCCGTCGTTTCAATTTTAACTTTTGATACAGAAGAAGAAGTGATTAAACGTGCGAATGCAACACCTTATGGTTTAGCTGCAGGTGTTTTTAGTTGTGATATTAAACGAGCTCACCGTGTTATTAATCAATTACAAGCGGGAATGTGCTGGATAAATTCCTATAACACGATGGCAAATCAAGTTCCTTTTGGTGGATTTAAACAATCTGGATTTGGTTTAGAAGGTGGGCGTCAAGCATTAGAAGAATATACGCGATTGAAATCAGTTTATGTTGAATTAGATGAATTGGGTTAGTCTAATATTTTTTTCAAACGACTGGTAGTCTTCCAGGATTTTTTGCTATTTATGAATTAGTAACGTCTGCGGTGAATGTCGTTTGACGGTTGTCAGTTTTGTTGTATCTCGCTTGCTTGCAGTCACCAAGTACAATATTATAGTTATTCTAATATTGAAATTTTAAGGTTGAGTTTTCGCATTTTTTTAACTGATACATTCACTAACGAAAAGAGAAAATATTCATGGGACAATTGCATCGAATCTTAGAAATTTTAGCTGATGGTAATTTTCATTCGGGCCAACACGTAGGAGAAACACTCGGAATTAGTCGGAGTGCAGTATGGAAAATTTTAAAAAACTGTGCGGACATAGGCGTTGAACTTCATATAGTACGTGGTAGAGGATACAGAATTCCAGGTGGAATAGAGTTATTAAATAAAGAGTCGATCACAAATAATCTTAGTCAACAAAATGCAGAAAAATTATCAACACTTGATGTGCTTGAATCCATCGATTCAACTAATAAATATTTGTTAACTCAAAATGATATTAAAAGTGGACATGTTTGCATTGCAGAACAACAGTTATCAGGTCGTGGTCGTCATGGTCGCGAATGGGTTTCACCATATGCTCGCAATGTATATTTATCGATGTTGTGGAAATTTAATATGGGACCATCGCGTTTAGGTGGCTTAAGTCTTGTTGCGGGAATTGCTGTCATAAAAGCACTACAACGATTTGGTACAACAAATATAGGTTTAAAGTGGCCAAATGATATAATGTATCATGGCCGTAAATTAGGTGGTATTTTAGTCGAAATCAGTGGTGATGTCAGTGGACCTTGCCAAGTTATTCTTGGTATTGGTATTAATACTGAAATGCCAAAAGATTATGAATTACAAATTAATCAACCTTGGACAGATGTCGCGAGTATTATTGGTAGCACACCTTCGAGAAATCGAATTGCGGGCTTAGTGCTTGATGAATTATTAACTGCGCTACCTCAATTTCAACATGTTGGATTAAATGGTTTTACGCATGACTGGCAAAAATTTGATGCTATCTTTGATCAAAAGATTGTTGTGCAAACTTGTAATGGTGTTTTACAAGGAATCGGTGCAGGCATCGATAGCCATGGCAATTTACTCCTCAAAGAAGGTGATAAACTTCACACGTTTTACAGTGGTGAAGTGAGTGTTAAAGAAGCTGAAATCGGATGATTTTATTTGTTGATATCGGAAATTCACGCTTAAAATGGGGATGTTTTCAATCAACGTTTAAATTTGGCAACGCCATTAGTCATTTAAACATGACACCTGATCATGTCTTTAATCAAGCTTTTGAAAATGTAAATCATCCTGAACGTGTTTTTGTTGCGAATGTAGCAAGTCATTTATTTGCAGATAGACTTTCTTCCTGGGTAAATGAACATTGGGGATGTCCTTGCTATTTTTTAAAAGTTGAAAAAAATTTTAAAACCATAAAAAATGGTTATCAACATTCTGAACAATTAGGTATTGATCGTTGGTTATATTTAATTGGTGGTAGGCGTTTAGTTCCTAAAAAAGATTTAGCCATCGTGAGTCTTGGCACAGCGTTAACTGTCGATGTGTTAACTAAAAATGATCAACATCAAGGTGGATTAATTGTACCTGGTTTACGATTATTACAAGAAAGCATGATGGAATTGACTCATCATGCTGGCGATAAAATTGTTACACTCGATCAACAAAATTTGTTTTTAGGGCAAGACACATTAAATTGCATTCAGCAGGGTTCAGCCCACATGCTAATTGGATTCGTCAACCAAGTGATGACTTGGCTTGAAAATAATATTTCTGAAAATATACACTGCCTGTTAACCGGCGGTAACGCAGACCAATTCATGGCAATAAAAGCAAAAAATTATCAGCTAGAAGAACATTTGATTTTTCATGGAATGATAGAATATGCTGAAACTCACAACAATACCTCAACATCCTAATTCGCCATATTTTGATATTGGATATTGCTATTCTGATCGATTTTAAATAGAATAGCATGCTCTCAGATGCAGATATAAGTGCATCTATTTTTAAGATTTTATTAATGCTGGCGTAGCTCAGTTGGTAGAGCAGCTGATTTGTAATCAGCCGGTCCGCGGTTCGAGTCCGTGTGCCAGCACCAATTTTTCCCTGATTTCTCAATAAGTTATAATCATTTTTTGTTTCCATAATATTTTGCCTTTGTCTACATAAACGTTGTTTGTCTACATCAATGGTTGAACTCGAATATAATTCCGAATGTAGTGTCGTCTTGTTGTATATTCTGTTGTGTGCCCTAACATTTTACTAGATTTATAAATATCATCGAGATCGGTACCTGTTTTTGCTCGAATGTCATTAAAAGTAAAACGTCGATCAGCGCTTAAAATTCCTTTTTCTAAAACTTTCTCAGTTATGAAACGTTGCCATAAAGTACTAAATCCATTATAGGTGTATGGTTTTCCAGATCTATTTGTAACGAGATATTTTCCACTTTTACCATATTTTATTGTCAACAAATTTTCGACACATTCTTTTAGTTTTTGAGACCATTCCATTAAAATTTTCATTTGTGAAGAGCGGCTTGTTTTATTTAATATTATTTTTAAACCATCTTTTGTAATTTCTGATTTTTCGACTGATAATATATCTCCAATTCTTAAACCTGTTAAATATCCAAACTCCATAACTAATTTAATTAATGGTGGCGCAACATTGAGAACTGCTTTGAACTCATGGTCTTCAATATAATGCTCTCTGGGATATTCAGTAAAGGGAACTACATCTTTACATGGATTAGATTTCACAATTCCCCATCTAATACCTGAAATAAAAATTTGCGATAGTAATGATAATTCACGATTTGCCATAATTTCTGAGTGTTTGGCTCTTTCATCCATATATTCATATATATCAACGGCTGAAATTTCACTAGGTATAAAAGAATCAAAGGCAGCATGTAAGAATTTTTGATTATATTTTTCATTTAGATGAGTTCTTTTTTTCTTTTTAGGAGAAACCTCGAACATATATCGAGCAATTAATTTCTCCATTGTATCGATTTTATTCTTCGGTAAATTTTGTGATTTTAAATATTCATAAACATCAGATAAATCGCCACCTATTTTTTTCCATTTTCTTATTCTTTTTTTTTCTTTGTCTTCAACAGAAAATACGTGAAAATAGTTGCCATGTTTAAAATGTATATTAGGTGGGAGATGTAAATTTTTCTTTTTTCTATGCGGTGGCATCTTGTATTTTTCTTAAAGCATCTAAATTGACACGGTTTTTTATCGGAGAACGGATACTTTTATTTAATTTTGATAAAATAAAGTCTTTTGAAACTACAGGGGAGCCATCGAGTCTTATCTCAAAAGGATACCCTCGCTCTATTAACCAGTTTCTTTGCAAATGAAATTTCTTAGCTCCAGTTAAGCTTGCAAGTTCGGATTTAGATAAAAACATTGAGAATCCTCATACTGAATGACATTTATTTATTATAATACAACAGAAATGTATTTCAAAACAATTAATACATCTAAAATAAATGTTCAGGTCTGTCATATGCAATTTACATAGTTATTGCAAATTAGATACTAATATCTTTACACTATTTACATTAAATAAATGTATAATATACACCATTAAAATCATCGTGCTTATTATATATGCCTTTATTCAGGAATGTAACGATTATATGGATATTAACTTATCTTGTAGATATAAAAATATTAAGCCCCTTGCTCTATTATTTGCTATACGAGTTTTATGGTCTGTTGGATATGTAGTTTTTTACGGAAGCTTAAGTTTATTCTTATCTGAAAAAATGAATATGTCCGCGACGCGTTCTGCATCAACGGTTGGGGTGTTCATTAGTATCGGTTATATTTTGCCAATAGTTGGTGGAGCTATTACAAATAAATATATATCCAATAAACGAATTTATATTCTTTGTAATTTAATTCAATGTATTGGTTTACTAATTTTACTTAATAGAAATCTACATGTATTTCTTTTTGGACTTTCACTTTTTTTAATCGGCACTGTTACAAATGTGACGAGCATTAATATTTTAATTACTAAAATGTATAATGCAAATGATACAGGGCGTGAGCGTTCTTTTTTATGGAGTTATGCTGCAATCAATTTTGGATTCACTCTCGGGTATTTTCTAAGTGGGTATTATGGCATTAATTATTTTAATATTTTGATGATAATATCAGCATGTTTTTTGTTTTTTAATATCGTGATTTTTGTTTATTATTATAAATTAATGGAAGTGAAAGCAAATGATTTGAAAAATGAAAATCATTTGTTAGTGTTATCATTACTTTTTATATCAATTTTGGCGACATATATTCTGTTAAGCAATAGTGTTTCTGCCAGCTTAGTAGTATTAACGTTTGGTTTTTTATCTATAGCTTGGATTATTAGAAGTTCAGTGAAGCTAAATTCATATGGCATTTTCTTTTTTGCATTTTTATTGATTATTGCAATATTCTTTTGGGCTGCATATTTTATTACACCAACAATATTTTTCAATTATTTAAATAATTACGTTGATTTAACATTGTTCGGAATTAAATTAGCACCACAATGGTTTGGTAGTATAAATTCTCTTCTAATAATCGTGGGTTGCCCGATGTTAGCTATGCTCTATAAGCGAGTTAAAAATTTATATTTCATGAAAAGTACTGTCTCAATTTTTTTTACTTCATTTTCTTGTATCTTTGTGGCAACCTTGTTTTTGTATATTGGGACAAAATATTATGCTCAATCTAAAATCCCGGCTATTTTCCCAATTCTATATTTAATATTCCAGAGTATTGGTGAAATACTTATTGCTCCGATGCTTTATTCAATAGTTGGTGAGTTTGTGCCGAAGAATAAACAAACATTAATGACAGGGTTTTGTGTTATCCCGTTGTGTGTGGGTAGTGTTGTATCTGGGTTATTATTAAAATTTCTTACACCTGTTTCAGAATCTCATAATATGATTTCGTTATTAACTTATAACAATATATTTCGCGATATAACGATTTTATTAGCTATCGTTGGCGTTATATGTTTTTTGATTTATAAAACTATTCTTTGTGAAGGTTCAGTTTTATATAGGCTAAGGGAAATAGAAAAATCAAACTTTAATTTAATACTAACAGATTATATATGCTGGATGTTGTTTTCGGTTATCTCTGGATTCTATTTGATTCTTCCAGTTTATTTCGTTGATGTATATCATTTCACATATGTAAAAGCGACATTTCTTGTTTCATTATATCTTGTTGGACGTGCAGTTGGCATGTTGAGTTATGTCAGGTTATTAAAACATGCGCTAAAAATTTTAATACTAGGAAACATCGCCACAGAAAGACTTTTGCTAATTATATCAGGTTTTATTGCATCAATACTTCTAGTAGGGTTAGCGAACTTTAAAGATTATAATCTAATGCTCTTTGTTATTTTTATCCTTGGAATAATTGCTAGTTCATTTGGTTCTTTAAATATGTCGATCATGAATGGCAACACGTTTAACAAAAATAAAGAAGAACATTCATCGTTGCAGCGTTGGTTTCAGAATATTGGTATGACACTAACATTCTTATTGTTTGCGTTTTGGCATGATAAACATTTTAATATATTTTATATTTTTTCAAGCGTTTTAGTTTTAGCCTGTCTGTTAGAGTTCGTTAATATTCGGCAAAGGATATCGAATGAGAATTATAATAATACACAAAACAGTAAAGCCATATTAAAAAAGCCAATTATTTTTTTCATAATGATCCTATTATCATTGATTGTTTTTATGCAAATTCCAAATCTATATGCTTATTTTATTCATGATCACTATAAAATAAGCTCTGACTTGTTCTCGCTATTTATGATAATTAATAGCTTATCTGTTGTCTTGTTTCAATTTCCTATCTCAAAGTATTTTATTGAAAGATTAGAGAGGCAATATTCTGCAGCACTTGGATTATCATTAATTGGGTTTGGAGCAGTATTGCCGATTTTTAATAATTTAATATTTGTATATTTATCATTTATAATTTGGACTGTTGGTGAAATCTTTATGTTTACTGCATTTAGAAGTTATCTTATGACTTTTTCAAGTGGTGACCCAAAACAGAATTTCTCTATTTCCGTACGTTATTATACAATTTATTATTTATCAAATTTGACTTGTCCCATTGTAATAAAATACATGTATGGTTTTGTAAACTCTGAAATTTTGCTGGTAATTTTATTTGGTTTTTCATTAGTAATTTCGTTATTTTGGATATTTAGGTCAGACTATTTTAATTTTCAAGAACACTAATTCTTTCTAAAAAATCATCTGTTATATAGAACTCAATATCCGGCAATCAT
>CAYGUK010000036.1:0-34401 GCA_964352985.1 uncultured Legionellales bacterium | reverse complement strand
GTTTATTATTAATAAACGTGAAAAAATAAAATGAGAAAATTACCTTATGGCGACAGTAATTCTTAGTCAGGAAGACCAAGCTTTTCAAATAATAAGTGAACATGTCGAGTTTTTTGCAGCACCATTCTGGCAACCCTATTATTTCAAAACCTGGGCAGTCGAATATGTAAAAAGAAATCCAGCATATAATATGTTTAATCATCAACTGATAAATGCAATTGGAAATCATAATATACTTGCTTGGAATTATGCCTTAATTGGCAGAGGAGGAATGGTACGTGATGAAGGTGCATTACGTAATAATTTTATCGCACTTAAATTATTATTAAAGTTAAAACCTGAAGTTGCAAAAGTCATTAATGAATTTTTTCAGGTAAATATGGCTGAATCATGGTATCAAAAAAATATAGATGGATTGAATGAAACGCATCGTCTACGAAGATTATTAGAATTACGCGAAAGTGATTCAAAGCGAGCAACATTAACCCCTACAGAGACTCGTTTAAACTTAGTGACGGATTATCTAGCGAAGCAAAATGTTGAGTATGGTTTATTTTATGATCAACTGCATTTAGATGATTTTATAGAAAACTTTGAAAGTTTAATAAAAGATAATGATGAAAGAGTATTATCTCTTATTATACGGTTATACACAGTGTGTAAAATAAGACTCACGTCAGAGATTATTAAAATTATAGTTATTAATCGAGAGTTACAAGGCTTAATTATTGATTGTTTGAATAGCTGGGGTTTTATATCATCTCGAACAATATCATTGTTTCACGCAATATTAGTTAGACAAATACAAATTACAGAAAACTTAAAAGAATTAATTGTTAAAATAAATTCACACTGTAGTAACCCACTCGAAATGTGTCATATTGACATTATGTTACAAAATGATGAGGATACACTATTAAAGTTAATTGGTGTAATAAGTGTTTATCTTGATAAAAAATATTCACTTTCTATCAAGATAGTCTTATTGTTTTCTAATCTACTAAAATATAATATTAAAATAACAGAGAATATATTAATCATAATCAATTATATATATTGCACTTGTAAAATATCACCCACCATTTGGGAGATGTTTTACATTGCCGAAAATCTAGAAATACAAGAATTATTTTTATCACTAAATGAATCATATGTTGAAATTAATACTAAAAGATTTCGTAAGATATTACAATTTGATAATGATGATATACAAGCATTAAAAAAACTCAATGGTTTCTGTTGGACGTCAGATACTAAGAACAAATACCAAACAAAAGAAAAAGAAGAAAGTTTTAGTCGTTTTTATTCTAGGGTTTTTAAGGATGTAACAAATAAAAAGCATAAACATGGAAAAAGAAAATTAAGAGAAATCGTTCAATCAGCAAGTGACAAATATTTCGAACACAGTAATTGGCTTATAAGAGGATTAGCGGATGTTTTCATTTTCTGTTTAGCCTTTGGATTATTAGGTTCGCTATACGCAATTAAATATCAAGCAACAGGCTCTTGTACTTTTAGTGGTGCCGATACCTATAGAGGGGAACAGGCTTTAAAACAGATTTGTGGTCAATAATTTAAATACTAAAGCATCAATGAAATGAATAATTAATTTTGATAAAAATATCATTTTGTAAAGTGTGATATATTGCAAATCTTTAAATGGCGTTTTTACCAGAATTTTTTATAAATCAAATGATATTATCATGAAACTAACCGCACACTCAAAAAATAATTTGCCATTACGTCATGCTTTAGACTTAGCGATAAAAACTGGTAGTCATGAAATTGTTGGAACTTTATTTTAACTTGGATTTAATATTTCTCGAAACTCACTATAGATTATTCTTTTGCATAATTTTGGTTACTAGCACGATGCTTGAATCATCGGTAAGGTTTTAATGAATATTGGTGCTAAACTTGCTGAAAAAGTATAAGTGTTAGCAGATAAAAAAACATTTATTACGGCAAAAATAATATTTTTGGCTTGCTAAACTTTTATGATAATAAAATGGGAGGAAATAATTTAATATTTTACTGGGTGATTTTCAAAATGATTTTGGCAATATCAATCACTTAAAAGTATTAACTTTCATTCTATAAAATAATAAGATATAGTGTATGCTAATAAAAAACATATTTAATTTAAATTAATAAAAATAAGAAATTATTAACATGCTTTCCTATAAAATAATCGAGTTCAATGTGGAGCAATACAGTCATGCCACCTTTGAACTGTTATGTCAATTTTTATTTATTTCAGGAATGGTCGAAACGATATCTGAACTAAAACGAGAGTTTTCTAAACTCAAATGTTTTATAGTTGTTTCTGAAGAAAAAGTCATTGCTGCAATGACTTTTTTTCCAGGGAATAAAGATTCTTCTTTCTTTAATGAAAACGCAATTTATTTAGATATGTTATGTGTTGATAAAAAAGCACAGAAAAAGGGGGTTGGTAAAAACCTTATAAATTTTTTAGAAGGTTATGCAAGATTTCACGGGAAGGAACATGTTTTTGTTGCTTCAGCACCCGAGGCGACTGAGTTTTATGAAAAACTAGGTTATACTCCACCTGGTAAACAATATCGTGAACATCATAAAAAAATAATAAATAAAGTACAAACTTCTTTTTTTGTGAAGCCACATATTTCAACGAATCGATTTTATTTTGGTCGATTAGGGCTATACCATTCAAGCTCTTTACTCGAAATAGTTGAGTTAAAAAAGAAGAAATTTAGATCTTGATATAATTCATTATCTTAAATAAATTTATAGCTAATAATGGCAATCCAAAAATAAATAAGAAAGTAATTAAGATTTCGAAGAAAGAACGCAAAGTTTTTGGATGATTATATTGCCGAACAGTCAACAATAGAGATTGTTTATGTTAATTCGTTAATGGTTTATTTTCTGTTTGAATCTTTGGTATGGAATTCCTTTATACAATTTATATAAAAAAAATTACACTCGTCTTGCCTTATTAAAGGGCACTACTTTAATTTTATGGCCCATATAATCATAGCCATTTAATATTAATGAATGAGGGGTATATTCATTACTCTCAATGACAATTTTTGCGGTTTCTTCTAAATTATTGCTCTCTAGATTTTCAAGACGTATTACTTCGATTACATTACCAAATTTGCAAAATAATGTTTTTAAGTCTTCGTCAGTAGCTGTTAGTGGGAATCCACTTACTATGATGGAAAAATATTTCATGTTAGGCCTTACGTTAATTATGAAAAAATAATATTCATAACGATAGTTGTTACGAGAACTTAAACGACAAGCTTAATGGTTAGAAATTATTAGATAGAAAAGCATATTAGAAAATCTAAATAGCTAACAAATAATCGTATCATCTATAACTTTATATTTATTATTATAGCATGATAGTAAGGTACAGTATATACACCACAACGTTAAATTGAATAGTTCAGAAACTATAATAGCATTTTTCAAAATTATGTTGAATTTGCCAATAGCGGTAAGATAAGACCAAGGGACAATGGTTTCGCATAACGTAATAGGTAATAAAAATCGTAAAGTCTAATTTAACAACAAATTTCAAATATTAGTTTGTATAATATTCATCTATTAATTTGATTAATTTCGGCGAAGATACATCTGGCCATTCTTCTTTATCAAATCCAAATAAATTCTCCAAATCAGATTTGTGTATCTTTAATAAAAATTTATCATCATCTAATTCATATTTTATTGAGCTCCATGGGATTGCAAAGAGTTTTTGGTAATACCCCAAATATCCACCAAATGATAATACGATATATTGGACAGTTCCTGTTATTTTATCAATTACAATATCCTCGATTTGTCCCAAATCTTCACCATTTGTGTTCACCACATTAATCCCAATGATTTGTGAAGGGGTGACAAGATTAAAACTTACTTCTGGCATTGTTAATGCTCCAAATTTAATAATTACTCATATCATCTATATTTATTTGTTATTTAAATCAATATAGTTTAGTAAGAATATCATATAAACCAAATCATCTTAGATTGGAAAGAATGATTTTAACAGTACTTTTATTTATTAAAATGAAAGTAGTAGTCAACCTTTCTAAGACGTATTTAATGACATAATAATACATCCCTATTAATAATATCTGAATTTTATAAAAAAGATAGTATTTAAGGTTTTTAAGAACCAATCATGTTATTATCAAGAATTATGTTGTGATAAAGAACTTTAATTTGGCAAATATGTTATGTTATGTTATTTAATGTCTGTCAAGCATAATGTATCAGCATAATACAGCTCATAATGTTTATTTTTCGGATATTACGATTGACCCTAATACAATTAAATCAACTTGGACATATCACGTTATTAATAATAACACACACTCTTATGATATAATTCATATCAATCAAATCGTCATTGACACAAATGGTGATCTCTTTTAAGTTATTCTACTGAGCCTACGAGTAGTCTCAATCAAGCTTTTCTTATTGTACTAAACAGTGTTAATGAAACATTATTAGCAAAAACCGAAAAGACAGGAGATCCTATCTCTGAATTTATTGGCGCACCTTTATTTAATTCGAACAATAACTTAGTTTATTTACAAAATGAAAATGGCATGACTGCTTATCAAATAAAGTCAGAGCAACATGATTTAATTCCAGTTAAACAATTTCCATTTTCGTCAAGAAGTGAAACGTGGCTTTCAACCATTATATGTAAACGAACGATAGTCGACCTAGTTGCTCACATTTCGCGGCATAAAAAGTAAAAATATTATTCAGCTAGTCCACAAATGTAATGGTTTCTGAGCTCTATCATAATCAGGAAGTGGCTCCAGAATGGATATGCCATAAATTCTTTTAGCATTAATCCCAAACTGAGAAATAATGACATTATGAATGGTTTTAATATTACAGATGTTTTTATGTCATCTTTAAGTTTGTCCATCCCAAACACACACAACAGAAATTTTGCACATAAGCTGGAAAATCCATCGTAAAGTAGGATTTTTAATGGGCTTACATAATTGATTAGGCACAATCACTTCGTCATTTTCAAGTGATTCACGTAATTTAAGTTGAGCAAAATTATAAACGACTAAGCAACGCGTCATTATCATCATAATCGCACCAATACGATTGAGGTTTTTAAGAAAGATATGATTAAGACAAAATTCATCAGACTTTAAAAAGCCAAATCCTGTTTCAATATTCGATTGAGATTTGTATTCAGATAAAATATTTTGATCGGGCAACAACGTTTTATCAAGTTCATTTGTCGCTAAAATAAAACGTCCTAATTTTTCAGTTGCTTGATTAACTTTATTACAGTCACAGCCAAGCGAAAATTCGATATTATAGCCAAAACATGTCGCAGGCTCATCTTGTTTGGTCTCCCTTTCCCTGCATATTTTAGTTGGGGCTGAACGTTGAACACGATAAAATGATAGTTCAATTTTTTGAGAGAGACTCAATCGCTTTTATTGCATCTGTTTCACAAGCAAATTCTTGAATACTAAGATGCCAAAAAGATTTTTGATACTGTTCAAATTCTTTATTAATTATTTTATGGAATGTTTTAAGTGCTCGTTGTTTTGCTTGTTCAGAACCTCTCTATGTCATAGTTTTCCCATAACAAATTTGATAACCTAAACTAAACATTTAAAAGTTATCTTTGTTAATAAAAAAAATCTATATTACATTATTTGATTTTTTATACTAAGTAGTGAAAATACTTGAAGCTAAAGGAGTTGATATAAAATAAATTTGAATTATTTTAGATTTTTACCCTCTTTTGATTTTCTTTTATAAATAATTAGTTACATTGCTGATGTGAATGGTGCACTCTACTAAAATCAGTTTACAATCTAAGTTGTTAATAATTCGTATAATTAAAAGTTGGCACTACTTGGAGGGTAATCAAAGAAACTTCTAAAAATTATGCACATATGTTAAAATAGAGTCCTATTCTAAGTTGAGATTCAAAATGCTTGGAAGATTAAAAGATAAAATGACTGAAGCTACTATTCCAGGCATTTCTACGGCTACGGTGAGTAGCGCTGGACAAATACGGTCTCTATCATTAGGCAATACTTCTCACCAGCAAGACTCTGCGGTGACCCCCCAAACAACATTTGGCGCCGCCTCTCTTAGTAAACCTGTTTTCGCTTACTTAGTTGTAAAACTTTTTAAAGTAAATGAAGATATAGAATCTCATCATCAAATAGGTAAGTTTCATTTACCTGGTGACTTATCATCATTCGATTTAGATACACCTTTATATAAAGTCTTACCGGAATTATTAGAGTGTGCTGATCGATTCAAAGCGAGAGCATTAACACCTAGAATTGTTCTGGCCCATATGACAGGTATTCCAATTACTCATGGCGATAAACCACCCGAATTTGATTTTGCACCAGGCAGTGAATTTAGCTATGGTGGTTTAGCGTATCTTTATCTTCAGGTTGCAATCATTAGATTAACAAACACTTCATTAAATCAACTTGCGAATATTTATGTTTTTTCTCCTTTTGATATGCAACATAGTTCCTTTATTAGATCTGGCATGGAGTTAAGTGATGAAGTAGAGAGTGCAAGTCAACAATTATTCCCTTTAAATCCTGATGATTTTCAAGCTATCTCAGCGAATAGCTTAGAAACCACTGCAACCGATTATGGAAAATTTGTTTACGGCTTAATGACTGATCCTGAATTTTCTTGCTTGTTTGAAGATCACATTTCCTTATTAAAAGATCAATGGGCACATGACATGGGTATTTCGCCTGATTTATTGAAAAAGTTATCATGGGGTTTAGGTTGGGCATTAGAAAAAGATCAGAATGGAAAAGTGACCAAAGCTTTTCATTATGGCGATATGAATGAGTGGCGCGCCTTTGTGATCATTGATTTAAAAAATAAAGAAGCATTTACGTATTTTGCAAACTCAACAAATGGTTTAGCACTATTAAGTGATCTGATACCTCAACGAATGTCTCATCACGATATTTTAAAATTTATATCGGAAAAATTTGGCTTTGCAATAAACTTAAAATCTGGCTCACTTGAAACTCAAGAATCAAGTATAAAGCGAATCGGTGAGTACTTAAGATTTAGAGCTGAACAACCAATAAATAATAGATATTTACTGACAAAAGCACCGCGAAGCAAACTATTTGCGCCAACTCTTGAGGCGTGGTTGTATGAACATAGAGATGATAGTCCAAAATTGCGAAGAGAATTTGACAAACGCTGCGGTCTATTAAAAGTATAAATTTATTTTCTATAATTCTTAACAACAATTTCAATTCAGTGAAGTATAGACTTCAGTCTAAACTACATATGGTAACTACGCATCTGTTTATGATCAGCAAAATAATTTAGTCGCAACCATTGATCAAGGTTCATTAGTTGTTTTCAACTTAGATCATAACCTAACACTATACAAAAAAATGACTGAAAAAATACAGTGGCGTCCACAAGGGAGATATATTGGACTGTATCTAAGTTAGAATCACTTTTATTAGGAACTTTTTAATACGGGGTATTTAAACGCAAACACATGAAAATCACTTCGTTATTTCTATTGAATATTGCCTCTTAAATAATATTTAAGAGGCAATTAAAATTTATAATTCTTTTACTAAAATTGACAAGTCGCAAGGACTTCTTCACCTTTATCAGTGAATTGTAATCCCTTTAATTTAATATTGACGTTATTGTATGAGTCACCGAATACAAAGCCACACGTACTATCTTTGCTAAAATAACCATTTTTTAATTTAAGCACGATATTCTTTACTTGATTTCCATTTGGAAAAGTAGGGGCACCAAAAATTTGACCAGGTTTTACTTTTTGACTATAGGTATGATTCTTAACTACGTAACTGATAGCTAAAGTTGCATTTTTCATCGTGTTACTACTCACGCCAACATAGGGATTTCCTGGAAATATACTAGCAAATACGCTTGACCCAAAAACACTAGAAGCAATAATAATAATTGAAGCTAAACTTTTTTTCATTTTACTCACCTTAAGTTAATCTGTTAATTTATAATCGTTATATTGTTTTAGAAAATTTATTTCGATTAAACATAGCGATTATCTAAATAATATAACATTAAAACAAGCTACAAAAACGCCATTAAATTGCCAGGTAATAAAGGGAGGTAAGATGTTTAAATGAAAGCTTCTGAATTTATGAATGCTTTTGGGGGTTCAGTTATCTATACTTAACATATAAACGTCCAAAATATAAAATAATAAATAGACAAAGAACAGTGTCGTTTAAATAAGAATACTTAACCGCCACTGTTTGTTAACTATCTGATCGTTTTCAGATGTCTAGAATTTAATTCAGATTTGGTTAAACCATTAATTGAGTTATGTTAAACTAGCATATCCCGAAACTAATTAACTAATATTGGCACTCAATATTTTAGGGGTGTTGAATGCTTTCGTATATTCGACTTCTCTTATTTGTATTTTTTGTGTAGCTTTATTTAACGCGAGCATTACCTTTTTCTTTTATTTATATAAAATTTTATAGTTGTGAATAAAGCAAAAAAGCATTATAAATAATAAAAATACTTAGCAATATTAAACCACCAATACGTGAAAGATTAAATTTAAAAACTTTGACACTGAAAATATATAATAAAATGGTGACGATACTCATAATCAGTATATCTCGATAGAGTATTTCTTTAGAAATGACAAGTGGTGAAATTAATCCAGCTAAACCAATTACTACAAGAGTATTAAATAAATTAGATCCAATAATATTACCAAAAGCAATTTCATCTTGATTTTTTTTAAATGCAATCAGAGAGGTAATAAACTCAGGGGTTGATGTACCTATTGCAATAATGGTTAAGCCAATAATTTCATCACTGACATGAAAATGTCGTGCTAGTGTGATTGCTCCCCAAATCAGTAAACGTGAGCTTGCTAAAAGTATTATTAAACCAAACAAAAATGACAAAATAGCAAAATGAATCGACATGCTTTGAGTACTTTTGCTTTGCGTTAATACATCATCAAATTCAGATGAACTTTTTTTAATAGATTGCGAAATATTCCATATTATTAAACTTATAAAGATGATGATTAATATTGCGCAATCAATACGAGATAAATAATTATCTAAAGCTAGAAGAGTAGTAATAAAGGTAATGATAATGAGAATTGGTAAATCACGCTTTGTGATAGTATTGCTTATTTTTATTGGCTTGAAGAGGGCTATGGAACCAATTATTAATGCAATATTCACAATATTTGAACCATAAGCATTTCCAACCGCAATACCTGGGTTATTTTGATAAGCTGAAATTATTGATATAGCAACTTCAGGAAGAGAGGTACCAAATCCGACAATTAATACACCAACTAATAATGGTGGTAAGCGATAAATAGTAGCGATTGCTGTGGCTCCAATGATTAATTTATTCGCACTCCAGAAGAGAAGAGCAAGTCCAATTAAAATGGCAATAAATGACCATAAAAATATCATCATAGGATCCCATTAGTTTAAAGGAGAGATATTATCATGATTGAATAAATATCATTTATAATGAATTAAGCTATTCGATCATTTACCTCGATTATTTCAAAATTTTCATTTATTACTTTTAACCATAACCATTCACCTTTTACAAGAGAATATATAGTTGGTTGATGTTTAACAATATCCAAGATTAAGTTTATAGGGCAATGAATGAGCACGAAAAGTCTCATGGGTTCATGTAGTCTTTTATCTTTAAAAAACAGACTTTGATGTGGCAGACCTATTTTAAGATCACTTAAATTACCTTCCATTACTCCAACTTGCGGTAATATATTATGTAATACTTTATTACCACTGCCATAATGATTAGGATCTGTGCTTGAAAAGTAATATTGCATGTTAATCCAATGGGCAACGATCATAGGTGCTATTAAAATTGATGTTAAAATATCTCCATTCGCGTCGATTTGATAATTGTATTCATGCAAAAAAACACGACCATTTAAGTTAATATGTTTTGTCAATGATCTTGGCGCAATAATCATTGATGCATTATTTGCTAGACCTGCTTCAGGCAATGTTTCACTCCAATCACTCGCACGAATAATACTATTTTTATTCCCAGGTAATTGTTTCGCTTTTTCATCCTGAATTTCGATTTCTATTTGACGTAAATCAGTATTTATCGTATTAATTTCTTTGTGGAACTTATCACTCATTGAAGAAGGTGATTCCAATAAGGTTAGGGTATTCTTAGTCGTATTATGTAGTGCTGGGATAAACTTTGTATTGGGATGAATTTCAAAGCCATCATTTATAAGGCGTTTTTTGATTTTTTCATAGTTTAAAACTCGACAAGCGAAAATAGCATTAGATATGCCACTATTTCCACCACAGGCGCCACAATCTAAAGTTGAATGAAAGGGATTATTGGCTGTTGATGCGCCATGTCCACATATTATGACGATGTTGGAGGTTTGCGTTAATGAAATAACGGACAATAAAGTTTTTGCCTGTTGGTATAGCGTATCTAAGTTTAGTTCAATAATTGTATTGGTTTGTTCAATTTCCATTAAGGTTGATCTATCCTTGATATTTTTTCTAAATTGTGAATGTGTGATTAGATTTTTATAAAATAAAATTAAACCATAAAATACGCCTAATAATTCAACCATCATGAAAGGTGATAATAAATTTTGCTTGCTTTTATTAATGCTAAATTGTAAAGATGCTTCAATTTCACCAAAAAAAGTTAATGTTGAATATGCTTTAACTAGCAAGCTAGAGCTGATTAAAACAGGGCATTGTAATGTTTTTTTATCGCTAGTTTCATTTATAAGAGAAAATGAAAAATTAAAAAAACCTGCAAAACCAAATGTTTTATAATTGTTTTTTTGTTCTAATAATCGTCGAAAAGGTTCCGATCTTACATCAATACAAAATATCCATTGGGCAAAAGGACGACAATTATTATGTGTTGAAAAATCTTTATAGTTTTGTAGTTTCTGTATTAATTGAGATTGATACTGCAACTCGTAAGCATGTTGCATAATCCAGTAAACATCATTATCTTCAAGCATAATATTCATTGTTATGTTATTCACGTAACTGGCATTTTGATTGGATAGAGTTTGCGTTATATTCTTTACATGTGTTAGCCATTTTTCATTTGTTGAACAAGGAGCGTTAAAATTAAATAGAAATGGCAATGGAATTTTTTTGAACGGTTTTTTTTGAGTCAACCAAAATAACTCTTGAGTTAACCATATTACAATGAAATCTTTTAATTCGATGTGTGGAACATTCCATGGACTATTCAAATTATTATTTTGCCATTTGATAAAACCAACCCAGCCTTTTAATACCCAGAGTAATTGTAATAGATAATTTTTTCTGTGAGTTTTGGGTATTTCTAGTCGTGACAATAAATGTTCAATTAAATTTTCATCATTAAAATTAAGGTTGTTTATGAAAGAATACCAATTATTTGATTTGTACTTAATGACTGACAGCCACTCATTTAATAATGACGATTGACTTTTATCATGTGTATATTTATTTAAAATATTTAAACTTTCTTCTGTAATAAGTGATGAAACATTATCCATGAAGTAGTCATTTAGTTTAAATGCAATCAATTGATTTTTGTTTTTATTTGGACTAATAAAATGTAATGCTGATATCGTATTTAACCTTGACATAATAAAGTTAAAGATAATTTCGCATAATAAATCTTTTTTTTGTACGTCATTATCTGATAGATTGATTTGTTTTTTTATAAAATAAATGATTGCGGATAAAACCATCGGCTTTACTATTTTTTGTTTTTGATATAATTCAATATATTCAGTAGCTGAAAGTGTGCCTCGAATATCGCTAATATAATTTAACTGTTTTATCGATTGCTTCAGTGAATTGTTTGTTAATCCTTGTAGTGGATTAACCGATATGGCTTGCTGTAGAGGCCAGACTGTTGGAAAATACATTAATAATTCTTGAATATTGTGATCATTCATTTTAAAACACCCATAATATTATCGAAACTTGTCAAAAAAAGTTGTGGATATAAGCCAATTATTAAATTAAATACAATTACACCTATGCTAAATAGATGGATCCGTAAAGGTAGTTTGACCGCATACAAATTAATCGCATTGGGATTAAAAAAATGAACTTGTAAAGCATGAAGAACCATTAGGGCAAGCATCCAAAATGTGATGCAAACAATAATAAGGGTAAACAGATGCGATTGTAGAATTTGTTTAAGTAAAAAAAGTTCCGCAATAAAGCTACTTGTACCAGGGATCCCAATCATCATTAGTAGAAATAAGGAAAAATAAAAATGACATAATGGGAGTTGATTATGTTTAATATGTACTTTAGCTGTGTTATTAGCGAATTGCTTGTGACGAAATTTTAATATGTTTATGAAAGCCACAATTAAGAGTAAATGAGAAATGAGGTAATAAAAAGCAATTGCATAAGATGCTTTTTCAGTCAAACAATAAAGAAGGATTGTCACGAGAATAACAATGCAAGATATAGAATGGATCAGCTGATTTAGCGTTCTTAATCTATTTGCTACAAGAATCATAAGTAACAAAGCACTTGAGAAAAATGTAATTAAGGCGTTATTCAACCAATCAGAAGTGTTCTCAAAGTAGAGAAAATTCAAAATTAACATTACTACTAGACCGAAAAGAGTAACAAGTGTCGATGGAATTTTTACCTTTAAAATAAATTTATTAATTCGATAAATTAGTTCTTCACCTATTAGTCTAATAAAATTAAGACCAAAAGTTCTTAAGCTGGTTTCAACAGAAAATTTATAATAACCGAGTGATCTTAATAATGGATTTTTAAATTTCAATTTTAAGGTAACGATACAACAGACCCAGACAAATAATATAGCTAATATAATTTTCTGTATGTTAACATCTTGGTTAATCATGTTTGTTATTTGCGGACTGATGATTTTGTGAAATTCTTTATCGCAATATAAAAATGTCAAAAAAATAAAGTATAGTAGGAGAATGGCAATTGACTGATTTTCTTTCTTCAGGTTATGAATCATGACAAATAAGGTCACTGTAATAAACAAGGCACTGAGAAAATTGATTTTCAATGGATTTAGGACAGAATAAAAAATCCAATAGCCTGTGATAACAAAACCAATTGTTAGAAGTACAGATAAAATTAAACTTCTTTTTCCTTCAATTTTACTTTTGACATTAGATGTGTTCAAATTTGCGTTTGAATTTAAAAATAGCATGGATTTAAATAATCCATGTGAAATTAAATGAAAAACTGCTGAAATAAAGCTACCTATACCACACTGTAATATCATGAATCCCATTTGAGCCATTGTAGAATAGGCCAACCGTTTTTTGATATCATATTGATATCTAATTAACCATTGACCGATTAATGCCGTAATTAAACCAATAATAAAGAGAAAAACTAATATTGAAGGTTGTTGACTGTAGAGAGGACTCAGTCGAGCTAATAAAAATCCACCAGAGTTTACTACACCAGCATGCATTAAGGCAGATACCGGGGTTGGTGCCTCCATGGTGTCGATTAACCAGATGTGAAATGGAAATTGGGCTGATTTTGTCATAATCGCAATGCTAATTAACACTAAAATAATCTTGTTAAAGTGATGGGAATGTGAAAATAGATATTGATATTCAGTTGAATGATAATATTGATAACACAAAATAAGTGCAATTAAAAATGCAATATCACCAATACGATTTATCATGAATTTCTTTTTTGCACTTCGATTAGCTTCTACATCATAATGATAATGATTTAATAATAAATATAACGATATCCCTATAAATTGCCAACTAATAAAGACAGTAAATAAATTGCCACTTAATATTAGTAAAGTAACTGAAAAAATTAATAAGCTTAATTGGGCTTGAAATCGTTGCTGGTGTAAATCTGATAATAAATAGCGTGATGAATATAGTATTATGTTTAGACCAATAAAAAGCACAGCAATTAACATAAAACCTGTTAGCACATCAAACATAATAGAAATATGTAAATCAATGTTATTTATTTTTAATATCGAAAACAAAATAGAATGATAGTGCTTGATGTAAGAAAATATGATAATCGAGAATATAAGCAAACCAAAATAGCAAAGATTAACAGTTCGATTTATGATCGTAGTTGAATGTCTTTTAAGCGTAAATAGGCCAAGAGTTAAAAAAAATAGAAAAACTGGAATAACAAGAATTATCATTGTTTGGCTGTTCCTTGAACGGTAAGAAATATGGAGATTACATAATTAAGTTATTAACCTATAATAAACTTCTGCATCATTGACATCTTTCCCTAAAAATTACAAGCACGCTAATCTATGCGTTGTATAGCCGCTATTTCGCTGACAACTTAACGCGAGAGCAACGGCGTGCTTGCAGTGAATTATCGTTGTTACTCTCAAGCTCTTGAGCTTATTGTCACGCAATGTTAGTATTATATCAAATTTATATTTAACGGCTTAATCATCATTTTAAAATGATATGAATATTACACTACATCAATTAAAAGTATTTAAAACAGTAGCAAATCTGCGAAGTGTCACTGGCGCTTCACAAGCGCTACATATGACTCAACCAGCTGTTTCAAATATTTTGCGTCAACTTGAGTCTCACTATGGTGTTAAGTTAACTGAAGTCATTAATCGAAAATTATATCTCACCAGTTTTGGTGAAATTATTTATGATTTATCGAAGTCGATGGAACAATTATTAAGTGATTTTGAAATGAAAATTTCAATGGCTAAAGGCGCAGTGACTGGAGATTTAAATGTCACCATTGCATCAACAGCAAAATATTTCATGCCTTATTTGCTGAGTCAATTTAAAGCCCTTCATAAAGGGATACATGTGAGTATGAAGGTGTATCCTCGTGAATTAGTGCTTAACAGACTAGAGCAAAATCTAGACGATTTTGTTGTGTTAACTCAACTACCACAAACGATTAATGTTGATGCTTATCCTATTTTTTCTGATGAATTGGTTATTGTAACAAACCCCATGAATAAATTTGCAAAACGACGTTCAGTGATTGAGTTATCTGAACTTGCAAATGAATATTGGATTATTCGAGAAGAAGGATCTGGTACACGACTTGCGATGTTTGAATATTTCAAAAAACACAAATTCACACCAAAAATCGACATGGAGCTTGGCAATAATGAAGCGATTAAACAAGCGATAATAGCTAACATGGGAATATCGATGATATCAAAACGAAGTATCCATCATGAAGTCGATAATAATTTAATTAAAATACTGAAAATCAACAAATTTTATTATAAACATGTTTGGTATGCAGTAAAACTTAAAAATAAGCTATTATCACCAATTGCACAAAATTTTATTGACTTATCAAAGAAAAAAGAAGTTATTGTTCAAGACTAAATCTAGATTTTAAAATTAATTATGATCGAAGTTTAATTTCGATCGCGGGATTGAATACCGGATCACTAAACATGCATAATAATGTTGTAAATGATAATTTTATTTATTAATTTGTAGTTTTATAAAAAGCTAATTATTGTTTAATAAATTATAGGTTATAAAGTAACCTAAAAAATATCGTTGTTTTGTTTCTAAAATTGGACTATTTGAATTATGACCCAGTAATCGGCTAACAGATGAAATTAGGCCTGTATTCCAATTTTTGGATAATCGATAATTGGCGAATAAATTTAAACTAACACTATCAAAGCCAGCTTTGGCATTATAGTTTGCTAAACCACTAGCTTGTGATTCGGTTGGTGAAATTCCATAATAAACTTGGCTTTGTTGATGATCTATCCAATTAATCGAAGGCCCAATCCTCAAAAATAATTTATTTGAAATAAATATCATCGTGCTTTGACCCATAGTGACATTGGCACCATATTTTCGTTTAATACCCTGAAAAGCATTTAAATATAAGTTAAATACTGACCACTTTACAGCCGCATTGACATTATATTGGAAATGAGAAGGTACATTCGACAAGCCGGGAAAGCGCTTGGAACGATCTTGCTTTTGTCCAAAGTTGTAATTCATACCTAGTCCAAGCGTAAAATGTGGTAACTTTAAAATATTGTAACCTATGCCTTTATACACAGATACGTAGAAACGGCCCTGATAAACAAAATCAAAATAGGGTAAAGGTAATACGCGAAATTGTTTTGCACCTGCAAATTTCTGAGTTGTTAAAACAAATAAACCGATATCTAAATGATTATCTTCATGCTTGAATGTCGGTTTTTTTAAGCTAGCGAAACTCGAAGTAACGAGGCTTAAAACAATAAAAAGTTTTATTAGTAATTTGCTCATTTAAAATCCTTTTTAATTTAAATATACCAGTTTCAACATGTTATAATTTTGACAGCGAAAATTGTAATTAGTCAAGAATAGTTTATGAATATAAAGAGTTTATTTTATATTTGAATAGATTTCTATTTCTTATAACTAATGATTTTGGGACAAATAGATCATGAAAATATATTCTATATTGCTGAAGATTCTAGAATGAACTTTTATTACCATGAATTATTCGAAGTGTCGATAGTGCATTTGTTTCCTTTGTTTGTTAAAGTAATCCAAAATGGCGAAAAGCATTCGATCAATTATTGTTTAGACATGATAAACAATTTTTGCACGACAGATGAGAATAAAGGAGAATGGTTTAAATATATATTACTTGAAAAAGAGTATGTGCTGAATTGTTTCACTATGCCATCAACTTTACCGATCAAAATATCATTCATTATTTAATGCAAGAACAAAAATTATTTGATAAAAATGTGTTTGAACCGAGTGTTTTACTCAAAATTATCAAACATGATGACTTTTCTTTTGCAGAACTTTTTATCCATAGTTATAAAAAATTAAGCATTCGAGGTAAGGATGGTTTTTCTTACATGAGGGATTTTCAATTTCTACAATGGTTTGATAGTGAGAACTTTATTAAGAAAAAATTATTAAGAAAGGCATGTTCAAAAGATAATTTAAAACCTAGTTCTTATAATGAGGAACTGGAACCATCATTAAAAAACAACGAATAAAATAATTTAATAAAAATTAAGCTATTTTTTATGAATAAATTCTTGATTCATTTTTAAAATGCGCCGAGTCGCACTAAATTTATCACCAAAACGAGATAAACCATCTTGCCGCATTTTTGCCGCACCTTTATCGAGGTAAGCTTGCATATCAGCAAGTGAATCTATTTGATACGTAACAGTTAATTGATGCGTGTTATTATCTTCAGGTTTAGGTTCAAGCACTTCTTGGAACTTGGCTTTTTGAAAGCCTTTAAATGTTAACATTTCTTCAACATGAGGAATAAGCCAATTAACATAGTCTTGATAAATTGAAGCATCAATTTTTAGATTCACTTCGTATAAAATCATCATAATTTAACCTCATTAAAATGTTTAAGCTTAGGCATTATACTCGAATTATGGCGCATGTCTTTGCTAAAAAATAAAAAAATGTTAGCATAGCGATAACTTTAACATTGTTTTTCTGAAATTTAGACATGACATTCCAATTAATGACCGACCGCTTAACCATAAGACCTTTTAAGCTTGATGACATAAAACCATTTTATGATTTATGCAATAACAAAGAAGTCATGCGTTACATCGGTGATGGGCATATTCCCAGTATCGAAGAGATGACACAATCAATTACAACGTGGATGCAATGCTTTCAACAAAAACACTATAGTTTGTTTGCACTCAACTTGAATTCAACGCATAATTTAATTGGTTTTTGTGGATTAATCGATCAAGTCATCGATAACAAAAATGAAGTTGAATTAGGTTATCGCTTAGGTCAAAATTTTTGGCATCAGGGGTTGGCAGCAGAAGCAGCTCTAGCGGTAAAAAAATATGCGTTTACACAATTACAATTACCTCATTTATATTCCATTATCAAACCTGAAAATTTAGCGTCAATAAAAGTAGCAACAAAAATTGGAATGCAATTTTCACGTGAAACTGTTTTTCATGGCCACCAAGTCCATCTTTATCATATTTCGAATAGTTGAATATTATAATGTAAGTGAATTTTAGAGACAGTATTTTGACAAACTAAAATTAAAATGTTACTAGTATGGGACTAAATTTTACTAGAGAATATTTATGTCACTCACATACTTAGCTAAACAGTTTTTCGAAACCGATGACTTCTACATTTCTCATTCAAGTGAATGCCCAATACCGGGCTATTTCATTGTTGGCGTGAAAAATCAAATTACCTCACTTACTGATATGGACCAAGATTTATATATTAAATTTATGTTATTAATTAAACACACATATACCATTATCGAAAAAGTTATCAAGCCACAAAAAATCTATACTTGCATGTTTGGCGAATTACAACCCAAGCTTCATGTTCATGTTTATCCTAGAAGTCTTCATTTAACAGAACAGTATTTAGCCGCAGAACACTTAAGCTTACAAGCAAGTATTGATGGCCCGAAATTATTTCAATGGTCGAAATCATATTATCACAATAATTTATCTAAAGAAGAACAGTTTTTTTATTTGCAACAATTTGAAAATGAGTTTGCAAAAATAAATAACACCTGTGATGTAGAATATCCCCGCTAGCATTACTCGACTGTGATATTATTTTTTTATAACAAAATCAACCTGTTTAAAGCAGGCATTTAAATCATCTACCACGGCCACATTTAAATGGAGTAAATTCTTCATCGTAGTAACTTTATTAATTGCAATACCTTCCCACACCAAGTTTTTTATCGGAAGTGAAATTCGATCACCATAAAATTTATCCGACTTAGCATCCCAAGCATAAATATAAAAAGGTTCCACTATTGAAGTATCAGAAGTACCCGTTAAAACTAAATAATGCCATGGTAAGTTCGGAATGTTCGTGATGCCACGAATCGCTTGCTGATGTAAAAGATGTTGTGAGTTAAAATCATTAATCCAATAATTTTTGACAAAACTTGGTGTTTGAGTGATATCTTGGTTTAATTTTATTTCAGTAATTAATAGTTTGGGAATGTTTGTTTTTTTATCTTTAAAAATTGGGCCTCTGAAGCCAATTAATAAATTATCATTTGGTGTTATTGATAAGCCTTCAACATTTATGCCGTTTTCACTTTCAGCGCGTGCCGTGATATGTAACTTTGTCCAAGGACTATTTTTATCTGAGATTAACCATTCTCGTAAATTTCGGCGCGTTGAGCCCGCAATCCAATTCATCTCTGTGGCACTGAATTGATCGTTTTTTGATTGTTGAAGTTTAAAACGATAGCCTTGATAACGATACCACGTATCACGCTCAGGTTTTGATGGATGAAGTGCTTGAGAACCCAAGGCATAAATATAACCCTTGGTATCAATTGTGATACCTTCTAAATCATACAATTTAAATTTTTTAGCTTGTTTTAAGCTTAGTAGGGGATAGGCTTTTAATATTTTTTCTCCCGTATTTTTAAACCAAAAAATAACATAATTCTCATTATTTGATTTAAGCAGTGCATTGTAGTTATCTGAGACTGCAATATAAATTTGTTTGTCTGCCAGATATATTAGTCCTGAGGGTTCTAATGGAATCTTTGGATTATTAGCAGCCAAGATCTGTTGAAAATCACGACAAACATTTGCTGCAAAACTTGCATGGATTATAATAAAGTTGCTTATAATAATAGTGAGAAAAGTACTAAGTATTAATTTCCGTATTGTAAGCATTTTAATAACTTCCTGTAAAAATAATTAAAATAATTTGAATTCCATGAGGTGTGCCTCTGAAAATAATACTAACATAATTTGATTTTAATACGTTAATATAACTTCATGCGTAATCTAATTAAATTTAGAATAATAGCAACAGCACTGCGCTAAATCTCGTAGAAAAAATCACTGTCATTTAACTTACATTTAATTGTCATGATATTAATCGATAGAATAACCACAATATTTTCAGGGTGTTTCATACCATGAATATTTACAATTTTAATGTATAAACACTATTTTAGACAAAAAAAACACAAACATGTTGAATTGTCCTTAACCCTTAAGCTTTTGCTGGTAGATTCACAAAAAAATTACAGGGCAGGTTATTATGTTTTCATCTCAGCTAACACCATCATTACTTTCATCAGAAGGCTTACTTGATACAATAAAAGAAATAATGATAACCGCAGATGCAACGCAACCTAAACAATTAGCAGAACAAAGAAATTTTTTCTTGAATTTTTTAAGAGTGTTAATTTATAACAATATTGAGACATTAAACGCTAGTTTTACTGAGTTTGTTACAACACACCAAACAGGTGTTACAAATCCACAACTACACACGTTGTTGTTTACGTTGACCTTGAGAATGTTCAACCCAATAAACCAAAATCCAATTGACTTAGTAAAAGCAGAATACAGTAGTCAACGTCAAATATTTATGAACTGTCATGATTGGACTCAATGTGAGGAACAGAATAAATTATCCGCTAAGGCTGAAGCTATAATTGATTCTATTTTAGTACAATATTATAAAAATAATTGGAATGATATTATCTTTTATCGAAGACTATTTCACACGCTAAAACAAAATCAGGCATTGACTGACGCGCAATTAAAAATTTTTCATGAAAAATTCCCAATACTATTTGATTGGTTTAGTTTTGAAGAAGAACTGATTGCGACAAACAATATTACTTACGATGAGATAGATATAATTCTCAATCATAATAAGGATTGTACGGGTTTTCTAAGTCATTTTCGTTTTTTCTGTGCACTCAAGAATAAACATGAACATTTAATTGAAATGAGTCAGAATTCAAAACTGATGAATGTCTACGAGAGCGCATATAAAGCGAATTTCAAATTCTTTAATGCGATTTTGAAGTTAAACAATGAACATCCAGAGCATGCAATCTCAGAAGCTAAAATAGCTGAGATAGGCGAATTTGCATTTTCGAAATCCATAGTACACATCAATTTTCGACATTTGCAATTGCTTTGGGATAATCGAAAAATTACAGAAGAGCAATATAAATATCTCGATGATGAGTTAACGCCTATTAATGTAAGCGCAATACGTAAACCACCTCACCCCAAAATGGGAAGGCTTGATCCCAATGATGATCGAGCACCCGCAGTAAAAAGAAAATCTGCCGCAGAAGAGCCGAAGGCAGGATCTTCTGCTATGGCTAAACCACAAGTTAAGGGCGGAAAACGAAAACGTGCTAAAACTCGTGATGCTAGACTTGCAAGACAATTATCCTTAGGGTTGAGAGGCCGTCAACAAGTCGCGCAATCTTCAATGAGCTCACAATCGCAACAAACATCAGTTGATGGTGATGCTGAGCTTGCAAGAAGAATGTCTTTAGGGTTGAGAGCCAAAAGATGAGATTTGGCTTAGTCGTCGAATCTATCATTAGTTTCTTCATTTGAAATAAAATGATCATGTTAAGGATAATTTAAAAAATTGGTATTTAGTAATTAATTGAAAATTAGAAATAGAATGAAATTATGGCAGAAGTATTAGATACATTAAAAGATATGTTTACCGCGGGTTTAAGAAGAGCCACTCGCCAAAGAAGAGAAAGTATTCTTCCTAAACCTGAAGCACGCAAGCCAGTTCCAAAAAGAAAAAATACAGAAATGGCACAACCAGTAAATGAAAAAGCATCAACGTCACCTACCACATTATTTCAGCCGAAATCTTCTCATATCGATACTTCTCATATCAATAAAAGTAAAGCTGCAGCATCGCCACAACCAAGACGTAGTAAAAGAAGAAAGCGACTACCACGACCTGACTCAGTAGCAAAAAATATGGCGATTGTTGAGCGCGAAGAAAAAAGAAAACACGATAGTGAAGTTGAAGCGAGTTCTCGAGTAGCCATGGATGATGTTGTCGTCCCTGCCGATTCACCTTTTCAAGCGACCTATCGCCGTTATTATTTAAATAATCCCCAAGATATCGCAGACTTAAAACGTGAAATGGGAATTGATATTGTTTTAGGTCTTGAGATGCCTTTTCGTGATCATATTTATATTGCAAAAAGCCAACGGTTGCCTGATGGTCATTGGGCGGTATTTTGCGATCAAGATATGTATGTTACAAAAGATACAATTTTAGCTGAATACACCGGCGATATTATTACAAGACACAATATTACTGAAGATAACACCTGTTATTTATTTGATCATCCGCAATCCGGTAGGATGATAAATGCGTTTGAAAGAGGTAATCCTATTGCGCGCTCGATTAATCATAGTTTTGCAACTATCATGGCAGTAGCCGAACTTCATGGAAGAGGAAAACCAAAAAGGCAACAACGCGTAGTTTATATTATTCCACAGGGGACGATTCTTCGTGAACATTGTGAAGTCACCACGACTTATGGAAGTACTTATGATTGGAGTCCTCTAATTGGTGTGATGGCTGTGTTAAATCATCGTGAAAATGCCTTAACATTTGAAGATGAAATTGTTAAACATATAAATCATTTTACAATTTTTAATACAACATCAACAGAAAAACAAGTATTATTAAAACTAGGTTATACTCCTTCATGTAATATTATTTTCCCCACAATACCGAGTCCTGCTAGTCACTTACCTTTAGTGCAATTGGAGAGTGATGGTGCGATTAGGTCATCGCAACCGGAAATAACACCACTAATATTTTACGTTCGGTGTGGCAATATCAAACAAGTGATACAAATTTTACAAATTAAAAAGAAAATAGGTAAACATTCTATCCCAGCAGTCGATATTGATAATGTTGATACTAATGGACGTAATATTATTTATCATGCTTTTATGTCTGATTTATCTGATAGCGATACTCGAAAACTAGTGATTATTTTATTAAAAGCAAATGCGCGTAGATTAATACAAGATAAATATTTAAATACTGATTTACATCTAGTTATTAAAGAAGTTCATAACAAACCACTTGCGCTTGATAATTATATTTCAAATTGTGATCATATCTTGAGTGATAGTGAAGCAGAATATATTAATCATGAAGATATGAATGTTTTACAATATGCGATTAAAGTGGGAAACCTTCAAGCGATTAAATCACTTATCAAATATATTACACGTTTGAATGAAGAGCGTATTGTTGAATTACTTGAGTATCAAAAAAACGAAGAGGAAGCGTTTCCATTAATAAAGGCATTACAACAAACGCCAAGCAAAGAATTGAAAATGGTGGTGAAATTAATTAAGCCTTATTTAGCATTACTGTCGAAGCTTTTACAGGACAAAATAAATTTATTATTAAAACAACGATTAGTCGTCACTACTAGCCAAGCTCAAATTACGAGAAAATTAAATTGTACAACAAAGCCTGTTTTACCACCTGTTCCAGTATCTGCTTTACCTCAACCCATGATTCAAGCTCAAAGACGTCGAAGTCATCGAAGTCAAGCTAAGGAAGAGCATGTAACGAATGTAACAGTTGATGATTATAAAAAACGCTATACGTCAACAGGCTCAACTAGACGGGAAAGAACTGAGCGGAAGAATGAGGCTGAAATTAAAAAATATGTAGCAGACAGTCAAAAAGCATCCCAATCAGTGACGTCGACACATCGGAGTAGCACTCAATTTACACCGCGAAATTTACGAAGTTCACCAAGAACAACACGAAGTAGTCGTCGGATGTAAAGAAAATAAAGTAATATTAATATACTTGATAATTTATTATTTCAAAAATTCATTACGCCACTGACACCGCCAACGCCTTGTGTCGAATCAAATAAGGTCATCCCAACAATTTGAAAGATAGTCGGCAGATTAATTAATGCTGCCGCCACAATTAACAGTGCGATGGGCATGCCAATTGAAACTTGCGTTGGACTATCTTTGTGTGCTTTTAATTTTAAAATCGCACCTATGGTAAATCCAAAACCCGCAATATAAGAACCTGCAGTGATGAGTTTTGCCAACTCAGCATAATTATCAATAATATATTGCGCAACAGCAGCAAGATTTTTCGGTGCAGCTTCGGCACAAGAAGTTTGAAAAAAAATGAATAAAGTTAAACATATTGTATAAAATGAGTGTTTTCGAATTGTCAGTTTTTTCATAATATAACCATTATTTTAATCATCGAGTTGTTTGAACTATAAGTCGTTGAATAATATTTAATTTAACTTATAATTAATACGACTCGCCAAGATTGTTATATTGTAACAATTCAAGATGGGCTAAATGTATAAACTTTGTAAAAGCAATAAAACGTGACGGTAAGCAAATAAATAGGTAATAACTGGTGATTTGATTCTGATTTTATAAAAGTAACTACCTTTTATGAAAGCAGTTACTTTTAATTTATAGTGAGTCATTCTTCAAATTATAACCTGTCATGTGCTGGAAATAATTGCCTTTGCAAACCCGCATCATCCGACGCAAATAAATCAGGTGCAAAACGATTTAATAATTGTTGGAGATGAATGAAATACAGCTCCAACAAAAGGTATTCTTGCTGCTATTTTTTTTATTGCATTAAACATAGGAATAATCCTCTTTGTTTAATTTAATGGCATCAAATCATTAATCTTGAGGTCAGGGTCAAGTAATTTAAAATAAACAAATGGAAAGAGATATCTCGGTAAATTACAGTTTTATAGACTTACCGCAGGTATTACCTGCGGTAGTGTTGAGATAAGATATCTTAATTTGAGTAAAGATAGCAGGAAAATTATTTATCAAGTTGAATAGCGCATTGATCTGCATTATTTGCTGGTGTGCAAACTAACGCACCTCCAAGCTGAGGATTAGAGGATGGTACTGGTGTCCATTCGCTGCCTTGTTGAGGCATTTTAAATCCAACTTTACCGGTTTTTTGATCATAAGGTAACTTAATAGTTTGAGTTTTGGTATTAGGATTTAAAAGACTTTTTCCATTAGAACATATTAAATTATAACGAGCATCTGGTGTTACGTTACTTTCTGTAAAATAAGCTCTTACATGATAATTTTCAGGACAAACTACTTGATTCGCTAAGGCCAAACCACCTGTAAATAGACTGATGGCAACTGCGGAAATCATAACGATCTTTTTCATTTTTTAGGACTCTCTATGTTAGTTAAAGTGATAATACAATATAACATCGCAAGTAAGTACAGAAGTATCTCTTTACCTATACAATCTTTAGGTATTTTTAACTCCGATTAATCAAAAAGTTACTGTTGAGGCTGTTTTTAGCTGATTATTAATAAGAGATTATGTCATTATTAATGAACAATAATGGTTAAAATTTTTCTTTTAACTGTTAATAAAACAATAGATTTTATTCTAAAAATATGAAGTGGCTATTTAATTTTTTACGAAAAACTTGTGTTACTATTTTTAATACGGTTATTCATGGTTGTTAAATCACTAGTCGATATAGCTGATTCGACATCATTTACATCGGTGGATAGTTGTGAAACGACAAATTTAGAAAATCGCTCGATTAATTGCTCTAAATTTACCTGCTGAAAATCGTCATGTTCAAAACACTCAGCAGGATCAAACAACTCATCCACTTCGGCCATCGCTTTAAATAATTCAAAATCTTTAAATAAAAACACATATTTTGGTAATAATAGTGTTGATAAATCATTGCTTGATTGTAATGCGCCTAATTCTATCGTCGTGCTATAAACTCTGATAGTTGATGCTTGTAATAAAGTGGGAATACTTAAATAGTCGGCAGTATCTCTAATGTGACCACTACCACATAAAATGATATTTTTTCCTGTGGGTTTCGCATAAAGTTCGACAAGTTGCTTAGTGCGGTGATTCAGCAAATTGCAACGTAAACGGATGAGCTTTGCTCTTTGTTCTCTTGGTAAACCATGATGAATATAAATCTAATAAGATTCGATTGATTCAAGCGCAATCACGCGAATTCGATGTTTAGCCGCAGCTATAATAATGCCAGTAAAACTGTTGGGAATAGTATTGAGATCATCATCAATCAGCGTTGCATCTCTTGTTTTAGTGATCTCTAAACCCATTACGTGATCTAAATGCTTTAAATAATTAAATAAAACAACTGGCATAAATGCAACATCACCCGAAGTGTAAGCATCTAACGCATCTTGCATGGTCTCCATTAAATGTTCCAGAAAAATAATATGACCGTTATGTTCTGTTGAAAACTGTTCGATGAGTGATATCACTAACTTTTTTGCGGCGAGTGAACGGTGAGATTCGCCAATACAAATAGTTGACTCATCAGCGAGAGAAGTATTAGTTAATTCAAATGAACTCAGTATTGTTCTTTTTGGGGGTAGGGTATGTTGATTTGCTCGCTTTAAATCACTTTCATCATGTTCTTTTGCTAACTTTTCTTGTAAGTCATGACATAAACCCTGGTGTTCTATGATCATATCAGGAATTAAATCAGGTGAGTTTTCAAATATCCTATCATTGGTCGCATCATAAAATTGGCCCTCATTATAAAGTTTTCGAAAAAAATCAGGAAAGGTAGTATTTAACTCTTGCACAGAACAATCAATATGAATTTGAAAATCAGCAGTTAATTTGATTTTAGTATAAGAACATTGCAATGCAGGATGATTTTTGAGGTAGATAAAAAACGCTAGATACTCGGACGATATTTGATTAAGATTTTTTGGTTTTATTATATAGCGAGGCATAATAAGTTCTTTTTAGTATATACTAAAATATGTTATAACATATTTGTAACCGTTATATCTACGGCGGATTTTCTGATAGTAGAATAACGGAGACAGTTCTTGATTTAAGCTATTTTTATGAATATTACCAATTAATATTTCAATCAATGCATTGAAAAATAAAAAACAATCTCCTTTATCATCTATTAGCGTATCGTCGCGAAGTGATGATTATCACAATAGAAAGAATATTGCCTCTTTATATTAATGATTCAACAAAATCAGCGTTGAGCTTGACTGACTATTTTCTCTCAGCGCGGTGAATTCACTGTTCTTGACTCTCACCTCAAGGTTAATACTAACATTTAAAAATCAACTATAAATTGCAGACAAACAGGAGAAAAACAATGTTTTTTTTTAAAACTAAAGAGCCAATACAAGATAGAATTCATAGTCATGTTAAAAAATTGATGCTAAGAATGAATGGAGTGGCTAAAGATATTGAAGGCGTAAACTTAATACGATCTTTAGATGAGAGCACTCATAAAATTTATTTAAAATTTGAAATAAATACTAAAGGAAGATTAAATTTACCCAGCGAGGGATTAACTCAATTACAGCTTGATACTTGGACAGATAAATTTAATTTTTTACAAGATGTTTTAGTTAAACTCGAAAAAAAGACGCTTAATACTAAGGTGTTAGATGAATTAACTAACAAATATCCATTGGCATTAAAAGGATTCACTTCAATGACGGATTCCTTTTATAAAGAGTTAATGAATACCCATCAGCAAATTGAAGCAGAACAGTCAGATTCTGTAGCAAGACGTCGCTCTTTATCATCCTAGGAGACTAAACCTAAGAAAGGGGTCAAGATTGACCCCTTGTTCCTGGAATGTCTTCAGAATAATTTATTGCATTAAGCAAGTTGGAAGATACGATTGGCCATCAATATCATCTTCTGGTGATAATTTTTCATTCTTGATATCTTGTCTTGGATCAAATTCAAGCTTTTGTTCAATACAATGTTCTTTTAATATTCTAGAAACTAATTCGATATTTGTTAGCGAAATTTGATCTTTAGGACCACCACTTTGCGCTAACTGTTGCTCACGATCAAAATTAGCTTGGTCTACTTGTAGTTGACCCGTATTTTGATCGATACTCACAAATCGTAATGGTGATTGCCTATCTTTTGTAACTAAATCTTTTAGTTCGCGACTTGATAAATCAATTTGTCCTAAATCAAAAACACAAGTTGTCATTGACATTATGCCATCATCATTAACGCCTAAATAACATTTTGTAACATGTCGTATATTTTCTCTTAATGCGTTCATGAGTGCTCTTTATGATTGTTTTATACGCCACCCTGGAAACTTCTTGATTAATTCTGCAAGCGATTTAGGTGAACCAATGACACCAATATTCATATATAGTGATTTTGGATTTTGATCTCCTTTGAGATTTTCATCGTCTTCTGCGTTAGTAGGATATAATGCATTTTCAAAACATTCACCATGCATGCTATATTGTAACTGAGTGAGACGTTTATCTTGATCATGAACTGGTTCATCATGATTATAAGCTATCATAGAAATAGTATTATCATTGGGGATGAGCTTTTTATCAGTTAAATAAAGAACACATTCATCAGGTGATGTTCCTGAAGATTCAGAGCGACCATCATTATGAGTATGATGCCAAAGATCTTTTGGCGCACCTGATTCAAGTGTTTTACGATTTTGTAGTTCAATTGCTCGACCAAATTGTGTGAGATAACCCGTTATACCATCAGATGTATTAACTGGGATTAAATTATCTAATACACAAGGTTTGTCTTTAGGATAACCCAAATCAATTACAGTATGAGCTGTAATTTTATCTGCATTGTTCTGCTTTTTGCGCTAAGATGGCAAGTAGAGACCATGGCATTTCATAGATGACTGTTCTATGTAAATCTTTTGTGTTATCAACCTCCGAGCGACCTGGCAATCGATTTAGTTCTTCACGACTTCTATCAACATTAAATCTATCAGAAATTTTAGTAACATTAGTGGGATCTACTTTGTTAAATTCACTAAAATGTTTAAAAGGCACTTTTATGCGTAACTGGTTAGCTTGAAAATATTCCATCATTTTATTGACATCAATATATCCCTTACTATCTATCATGTTTTCAATAGGAACTTCACCATTGGGATAATAATCAGGTCTTGATAAAATATAAAAAAGTTCTGCTGCAAATGAAGCATCAGGGATTTCGTGCTGTCGACGTTTATGTTGCATTAATAAATGAATAAAGTGATCCTCTAAATTTCGAGGTTTTGAGGCTTTAAACTTGTCGTGTAATTCTTCAAATTGTTTATGACCTTTAGATTGATCTTTTGTTTTAGCTAAATCACAAGTGACCGAATCTCTGTTAAACGAAGCGGCAATATATTTATCTAATTGTTCATCCTCAGAACGTGAATCATCATAGCCAAAAAGCAAACTATCTCCTTCTTGAGTTTTAGCAAAATGCGCTTTTTGAGAATTATGTAAATAAGTTACGTTTTTTCTTCTTAAGTTCATCAGCTCTTTTTTGCTGTGACGTAGACATTTACTTTCTCATATAATTATTATTCGTCAAACGATTATATATAAGTAAAAAAATTAATATGACGATGATTTGATTATTTTTTCGAGGATGACATAGAGATAAAAGGGACAAATCTTGATTAATCCCGCTGAAGATGATAGTAATAATTAAAGTTTTAATCCTTTGCTCATAGGAGACAGAAGACTAATGACAAAAGACTTAATCGATAAAGACAGCAATTCTTTTCAACCTGTTAGTTCTGCTGAATTGACGGCATTATGGCGTTGTGCGTATCCTAGTATTAGCCATGATAATTTAAGTCAGTCTTTAGTGAGTGAAGAGGCGAAGCGTCAATCTGATATGTTTATCTCAATGCATCAATATCCGCTAGTAACACGTAAAATCAGTGCACGAGCAGGTTATATTTTTAATGAAGCACAACGCCTAATAGAAAAAAATCATTGTGATAGTGTTATTTCATTTGCATGTGGTTTCTCAATGCTTGGGTTTTTGATTGCAAAAGCGTGTGGAAATACAATTAAAGTCGTTGATACGGATTTAGCGGATATTTTATTGGTGAGACAACAAAGAATTCATAACCTATCAGTAAATCATAAAATGCAAGAGGCCCTGTCGAATATTAAACATTTAGAATTTGACCTGGAAAAAGCAGTGACAGAGAATATTGATCTCGCCACTTATTTTAATTTCTGTGAGCGTCCAGTCATTATTCTTGAAGGAATTACCTATTTTTTACAAGCAGCATCTAAGTCATGGTTGTTAAATGCCTTAATGAAATGGCATGATGCCGCTGTCATTGTTGAATATTGGCCAGAAAATTCATTGGAAATTAGTCGCAAAATTAAAAATTCTTTCGATACTGATTTAAGCAAAAACTTTAAAGAAAAATTAAAAAGCTTCATGTCTAATAATGAAATAGAAATATTGAAAAAACACTATGACACTTTTGATATAGGTATTGGTGAGGCCGAAGCACGATTATCAACACTTGTGAATGAAACACCTCAATTAATTGATCAAAATGAATATTATCCTATTCGAATTTTATCAGGCTATGTTAACTAATTTGAATTTGATTTTTTATATTCAATTACCTTTCTGACATTCAACATCAATCTAATTGCCATCGAACATCAGAAAGGTATTTTCAAAATTTAATTAAGGTAAAAGACGAGTTAATTCAACATTCTGTAAATTCGCCTGTCTCCGTCGATAACATAAATAACAACAACCCGCGACAACACCGGCAGCTGCTAAAAATCCCAATACTATTTCTGGTCCTATACCATCGCTACGACAAGCGTTTGGACCAGTTGCACCCACTGTATTGTTACATGGGTGTGAGGGTATTACTGGCGGTATTAATTCTACCGTTGTATTTTTGACAAAATGATAAAAACTTGAAGCATATTGACTGAACATAATTGTTCTCCAATTTAATTTAATTTATTTTATTTAAATATGCTTGATAAAGCGCATGAAATACACTTTTAACTAAACATATAAATGTTGAAAATTATTAATAGCTTATCGATAAATTCATATAGCAAGTAATATGATTTATTAAATTAAGCTAAAAAATAGGGGAAATTAATTGATGGCTTACGCCATAATAATGAGGATGAGGGGAGAGATAGAATTCAATTGGGATTCGAAAAATGAAGTCTCTGCTTTTTTTCTACGGAATTTAAATTTATTCACTTTATAATTCTCGCTATTTGTTTATGGGAAATGATATCTAAACATATTAATAATTTTTCGTCAATCACAATTTTTCTATTAATAATGCGTATACAAAAAGAGCGGTTAAAACTAAGAGTAATCAGCTTAAAATTTCCGCTTGCATAATACTACAAATGTAGTATTATGCGCTTATGAAAAAGACAATCAAAATTAGTCATTTAGAATTAACCGTACTTAGCGTATTTGCTGAGCGCAAACACTATTCTGTTAAAGATGTGCAAAACTTATTGCAAAAACAAAAGCTTGATTATGCTTATACTACGGTGATGACAATTATTAATCGTCTTTATACTAAAGGCTATTTACATCGTGAAAAAGAAGGACGTTGTTTTTTATATACTAAAGTTGCGATTTCGCCTGAAGAAAATACCGGGTTACTTAAAAAAATTACCAAAGCATTTTTCTCGACCAAAAAAATTCAACCCATATTAACCTTAATTGATGAAATGCCCGATTTATCACAAGATGAAATTAAACTTTTAGAAAATGCATTAAAAAAACGCTACGAGCAAATTAATAATAAAGAGAGTTAAAGATGACACTTTTAATCTATAATTTATTATTTAATGCACTGGGTTCTTTTTTTATTGCTTTAGTTTTAGTGAGCATCATTAGATTAGTGATCCCAAAACGATTTTATCGCTTACATTTTTATTTATTAATTTTACCCTTCTTGAAAATTCTATTTGATATTGTGATAAGTTTATTGTATCCGCCTTTACAGCGATTTAATATAAATATGATTCATTTAAATCATCATGTTCATGGTGTTATTACCGTTGGTGCCGGGCTTAATAATTTGGGGCCAATGTTTAATGCTAATTTTTTAATAAATTATGCTAACCATCGATATTTAGTTTCACTTGGCGACTTGGTAATGACGGCTGTTCATTACATTGGCGGTAATAGCCTAGTTTATGTTATTTTAATTATTGTATTAACTATCTCATGGTATAAACTTGCCAAACACCTATTTGAATTTTGGTCTTTCTCGAAAACTGTTAAAAATAAACTACAGGCTGATGGTAATAAAATAATACTAAATATTTTGAATGGTAAAAGACAAATACCTTGTTACATCAGTCATGCTTTTCAAGATACGCCATTTTGTAGTGGGCTGTTTCATCCATTTATTGTATTTCCGGCTGAGATTTATCATAATTTTACAACAGAAGAAAGAAATGCTGCAATTTATCATGAGATGGGTCATATTAAAAAATTTGATATAATATTTGTCGGACTATTTAATATAGTGAATGATTTTTTTTGGTTTATTCCCTTCAAAAATATTATCTCAAATAAGATTCGATATTTTTGTGAAATAGCCGCCGATCACTATGCTATATCTAAAGGGATCTTCTCTTTAGATATAGCGAGTTGTTTGTTAAAAGTTAATAAGGCACAATCGAAAAGCATTCTTGCTTTTTCTTCAGTCAAATATTTTAAAAAACGTTTTAATGAATTAATGGTTATCTCATCCACTCAAACAAATAAAAAGTTACATGGGGTTATACAGATGATCATTATTCTTTTTTCAGTTTTGCTTCTTCTACGTGCAAATTTTTTCGCTTATAGTTTATTAAGTTTTCACTAGTAGAATGGCGCATGATGGTAAGTTAAATTGAGTTTTTTTAATTAATAAAACTACAAATGTAGTATAAGGAGTGAGAGTATGTTAAAACGCAAATATGCTGTGTTATTGTTGTCGGGTTTAATGGTTGGTTTTGCATTTGCAGCGCCAAAAGAAATAAGTCAATCAACAACGCATTTTAATACGGCTGAAAAAATCCATTTTACCAAAGGTGAAATATTGCCATTACATGTTAAGCTTAACATTTCAGGCAATCTTGTTAATTGGCATCAATCATTATTAATGAATCTGAAAATGAAGCAAGACGGGTATTTAAAAATAGCCGGGGAAAATATTTCATATAGTTTAGATGGCATTCACTATCATCCATTTAAACAAATGTTAAAAGGTAAATTGACAGCGGGCATTGGAATAAGTGATGACAAACCCGCCGAAAAATATATCGGCAATTTAAATTTAACGGTTAATACGAAATCGCTGTCTTAATAATAAAGTAGGGAGAAACTACCTCTTAATTATTTATTTTTATTATGGCAGTATATATTCATTGCACGTTAGAATTTCGCATCTTGGCGTGCAATGGGTATTTATAGAAAATTGATCATGAAATATTATTTTTCAAGGGCTAAACTCGATTAATGTCTTTTTTTGTTTGATTCTCAGCTAGTCATTAATATCATTAGTCCAGTAAACTAGACAACTTCAAATACTTAAAACTAGTTTGAACATTATTGAAGCTTTAAACTGACAAAGATATGTTAGAAATTGCTTTTATTAACGTTTTAGACTTAATTTCTATCTCAACTTAATTTTACCGAAAAAAATGACAGCTTTATTTTGTAATTTAATAAGGTATCCTTTTACAAAAAATGATAGTAATATCCTCCATTTTATAATTTGAGTAAATTTATCAATGTCCACAACACCATCCGATATAGAAGAAGACATAGACTGGTCATGTGATGAAGGCGATTCTGCTTTTGATATTCCAAATCCATTAACAACAGCAGAGAGGCAACGCCAATTTCGGCAAGATCAGTTAACTGAAATAAAGTCAGAATTAAAAAATATTCAAGATAAAATAAACTACCTTGATGAAGAATTAAAATTTTTTAAATCTGATGATAATGATAAAATTGTATTAGCACTGCCTAAGTATCGCCATTTAATAAAAATTTCTATATCCAATGACCCTGATACGCTTAAAAAGATGGTGCAAGAATATTGTGTAAAAAAAAAAGCGCAATATACAGAGAAAGCTGAGGATCTAGAACAAGATATAAAACGCATAACACCATTATTATCAACGCCATTACTGAATGATCAAACTGATGCTGACACCACGGATAGGCAAAGTTTACCTCAACATAGGGTTACTAATCTGACAAATAGAGTTGGCCATTTTAGTCCTCGTAAACCAAGATCATATCGGGAAAACCCAGCTAAACGCTCAATTTTACCTCCTGGTTATTCAACGCAAACAGATAGAAATCCTGTCGCGTGGAGACCTTCCGAAGGCGATGATGTTTCGCCGGATGGTTCTAAATTTCTTCTAACTAAAGTTGGAAATGTATTAGAAGCAGATGCAGATGGCGCATCATCCTCTGCTACTCACATGACAGATCTTAGTGGCAATAAAAGACAACGACTGTTACCGGGTACGCCAATAAAAGGTCATTATGATTATGGAAAGCCAGATGCTAAACGGCAAAAAAAACTACCCGAGTCGTCTGTAGGAGCATCGTCATCAGATGGCGCGAAGTCAAGTGCGACGTCTTCTTCCTCTAGCGCTAAATTTCAACCAAGTTGTCAGCGTAATTTATTT
>CAYGUK010000035.1:12205-35412 GCA_964352985.1 uncultured Legionellales bacterium | reverse complement strand
TGCTGGGTGATGTGTATAAGCTACTGGCGCTCATGTGCATGGTTCTGGTTTATTTGGATCATCTACTGGTGGTGCGAATGGTCAAGGTTCGGGTGCGAACGGTTTAGGTAATGGTGCAAATGGTCAAGGCGCGGGTGCGAACGGATTAGGTAGTGGAAATCTAGGTTCAGGATTAGCGAACAACAATGGTCTAAATGGATCTGGAGGATTAAACGACTCTGATTTCAATGCACCAGGCGGTGATGGTGGTTTAAATTCTGCTAGTTCTGTTCAAGGACAGTTAAATAGGATCAGGCAACGACAATTGGCACAGTTAAATCAACAGCAATTACAACAGGAAGCTGCTGCTATTCAAACTGCGATGTCTACACAAGCTACCCAATTGTTTGCAGCTTGGATGCCCCCGCCACAACAACAATATGCTGAGGGCAAGCCACCAAAAGAAGCTCAAGCTGGTGAAGGAAATGGAGCAGGAAATAGCAGTCTCGAAACAGGTGGATTTGCTGGTGGTGGTGCTGGTGGAGCTCATCCAGAATTAGCGGGTGATTCAATAAGACGAATTGAACCAAAAATGATGATCAAAGCAGGTACAATATTGTTTGCTTCTCTTATTACTTCTATTAATAGTGATCAACCTGGTCCAGTGTTAGCGAGAGTTGTATCTGGTCATTATAAAGGTGCCGAATTTATTGGAAGATTTGTTCCTCCTGGAGGCCAAGATAAAGTAACGATAACTTTCAACACAATGGAGATTCAATCAGTCCATCATAGTATAAGTGTTAATGTTGTTGCGATTGATCCTAATACTGCGCGCACTGCATTATCCTCTTGGACTGATCATCATTACTTAATCCGTTATGGTACATTATTTGCCTCAGCTTTTGTTGAAGGATACGCACAAGCCTTATCACAGTCCGGTGCTACTACCACTATCACACCAAATGGTTTATCAATTAATACATTCCCACCTTTAAACGGTAAACAGAAAATTGCTTACGCTCTAGGTCAGGTGGGACAACGTTATAGTAGTGTTTTAAGTAGTGAGTTCACACGAAATCCTACTGTATACGTAAAATCTGGGACTAGTGTTGGATTGTTATTTTTACAAGACGTAGCTAATCAATCGGCTGGTTAGATATAAATTAACTAAGGAGTGATTAAATGGCACTCGAACCTGAAACAAAAGACAGTGATGAATATAATTATTCAGAAGAGAATTTTGGAGAAGCATATCCTGTCAAAAAGCAAAATCCACTTAATGGATTAGTAAAAAATATACTTGCTAAAAAGGGACTATTAGCAATAATTGGGATTGTTGTAATATTATATGTAGTCTTTAAAGTGCTAAATGCGATTGAACATCGTTCAAGTCATAATACGGCTACTCACCATACTACAACAACGCAACAATCAACCAAGCATATACAAAGTACACAGTCTCAGCATACTAATAACAATGTGCCACATAATAATAATGGAACTATTCATCAAAATTTACGGACATTGCATATTAATACCCAAAATCACCAACTTAGGGTACAACAATTGCAATCAAATATGGAAAATATAAATAGAAAATTGTACAATATACAAGAAACTATTAATAGATTAAGCTATACTATTAGGCAATTAGAACAATTTATCGACCATCAGGCAAATATTGAACGCCAACGAATACAAGAACGTCAAAACCGAATACAAGGCCGTGTTCGTCAACAATACCAAGTTTACGCAGTAATTCCTAATCGTGCATGGATATTGGGACCACAAGGTCAAACGATAACCGTTAGACCAGGGAGTTATATTCCTGGTGTTGGAGAAGTTGTTGCTATTGATCCGGTATCTGGATCCGTGACAACAAAGGATGGAATAAATATTAATTTTTCTCTTAACGATTCATAGTAATGAGGTTGATGACAACATTATGCTAATTTTATTACCAGCCGATTTTCCAAGTCTACAAACAATGATGTCAAGTCTGGTATCGAATATACCAGAGCTAAATGCATTAATTACCGCAACTGCTTATTTAGCAGGTTTTGCTTTTTGCTTAAAAGGCGTTTATAAACTCAAAGAATACGGTGAAATGCGCTCAATGATGGCATCTCAAACTAGTTTATTTAAACCAATGATACTTTTTCTAGTTGGGGGCTTGTTAATGTTTTTCCCTAGAGTATATCATATTGGTTTAGAAACATTTTTTGGTCAGCGCGATCCAAGTCCGTTGGCCTATCAATCGACTGACTACACATCTTGGTACGGTATCGAAGGCGTTATTGTCCAGATTGTTCAGCTGATTGGTGCAATTGCTTTTGTGAGAGGGGTTTGGATGATTTCTGGTTTCAGTGGCCAACAATCTCCACAAGGCGCTTTTGGTAAGGCGATGACACATATAATCGGAGGAATTCTTGCAATTAATGTTGTAGGATTTGCTGATGTCTTAAAAGGAACAATTGGCATAACTGTGTCTTAACTATAACTAACATTAACTAACTAGGTTTAATCGATAGATTCATGGGAGTAAATATGATGAAAATTCTTAATACGATACGAACAAAAATAATCACTGCCTTTTTGACAGTAATTGTCTTTTTCCAAGTATCTTCTGTTTACGCAGCAACTAACCTGAGTGGTGTTGCATCAGAAATTGTTTCTAACTTTGGTGAACTCGCTAAATTAATTACAGCCGGTTCATATATCGCTGGTATGGGATTTGCGATTGGCGCCATTTTGAAATTTAAAGCTCATAAAGATAATCCAACTCAAATACCAATTGGAACACCAATTGCGTTAATTTTTATAGCAGCAGCACTAATTTTCTTACCAACAATATTTGGTGTCGTCGGTAAGACATTATTCAATAGTACTTCTGGTGTTGGTGGTATCAGTGGTGTGACGAGCTTCAGTTAAACATGTATCCATTGACGCTATCGGTTAAGCCAGGGAATTGGCGATTGTTTGCGGCTAGAAAGGCAGATCCTGCATTTCAGTCGTTTAGCAAAAGAGTGCTTGAAAGAGACATGTATACATGCCAGTACTGTGGCTTTCAAGCACGGGAATTTCAAGAAGTAGTTAATCTTGATCAAAATTATAATCGTAACGTTTTATCTAATATGATCACGTCTTGTTGTTTTTGCACGCAATGTTTTTTTTTAGAAGCGGTAGGTCGTAATGATTATGGCGGCGGAACATTAATCTATCTACCCGAAATTACACAAAATGATTTAGATGCTTTTTGCCATGTATTATTTTGCGCAATGACTAATGCCACAGCATATCAATCGAGTGCCCAAGCTTTATATCGTAGTTTTAAATTTAGAGCTCAAGCTGTCGAAGAACAATTTGGACCTGGTACTTGTCGACCAAATAATTTTGGACAAATGATTATTGAATCAGATAAAACAGATGGAAAAATAACTGAAAAATTATTATCGAATTTACGCTTACTACCATCTCATGCTAAATTTAGAAAACAAATTGAAACCTGGGCAAAGGCAGCACTTGAGGAAATCCCAGAAGGTCAATAAAGACTAGTTGATATTAAATGGGGGAACTATGACAAGTTTTATGGATCCAATTATCGATGGTATCGATAGTTTAATTGCTTGGTTATCATCCTCCTTAAAGCAAACTTCAGACTCGTATTGTGATTTACAAACAGCAGACTCTGATGAAGTTTTAGTGGCACATGATGGTTCACTCGTTTCAATGATTAAAATTCACGGCGCTACAGAATTAATTGGTAGTGATGAGTTTGAACGATTAGTTAATGGTATTTCAACTTCGTGGCAATCTGCGATGTCACGTGCTGGACACACTATTCAAGTATATTTTAATTATGAACGTGAAACAGTAAAGGAAACGTTACGAACAATATTAGCACCAGCTCAAGCTACTTCTGAAAAATTAAAAATGGATTTAAATGACTTATTCCAAGAACGTGTCAATCATCTTGCAAGATATACTGCTGATGAAGAAGTCTATTTAGTTTTGTGGACTAGACCAAATGGCTTAACGAAAGAACAAATAGACAGAGCATTAAAAGATAAATCTAAATTTATTCGAGAAAATAAAATTCCTGCATTCAAACACACCCAAAATGTGCTTGCGACAATTCCGGATTTAAGAAATACACACGAATCATTTGTTCGTGCTATTATTGCGGATTTAAATAATCTTAAAATTTACGCAACAATAGTAAAAACACATGAAGCAGTTTTTAAAATGCGAATGTCAGTTGATCCCGAATTCACGGATCCAACTTGGAAACCCTTATTACCTGGTGATAAAATACCAGCTATACGCTTAACCAAACAATTTAAAGGTGAAATTTCTGATGTGATGTGGCCTTCTCTTGCGCAACAGATATTACCAAGAGATGCTGAAGGAATCGATTTACGCACGGTAAGAATTGGAGATAGAATTTATTCAAATATTTATATTGATTTATTCCCACGTGATATTAGAGGATTTATCAGTTTATTTCAAAGAACATTAGCAATTCGAATTCCTTGGCGAATATCATTTTTGATTGATAGTGATGGTGTTACTTCACTACGTTTTAAAGCTTTTTTAGCTGCTACATTGAGTTGGACTTCACCTTATAATCGTCTTATAAGTGATTCAACAAATTTATTACGCTATATAAAAGTTAATACGGATGATGCAGTAGTAAAGTTAAGAGTAACAGCGTCAACTTGGGCAAAGGAAGGTGATATTAGAACGCTACGTACTCGCACCTCACAATTAGCAAAAGCTATAGAAGGTTGGGGCTCATGTGAAGTTTCAGAAGTTTCAGGAGATCCATTTGCCGGTGTGGTTTCTTCTATGTTAGGGGTAAGTGGCAATAGTGTCGCACTACCATCTGTTGCACCATTATCTAATGTTATAGCAATGTTACCCATAACACGACCTGCTTCTCCTTGGGATTTTGGTGCGGTATTGTTTAGATCACCTGACGGTAAACCTTGGCCTTATCAACCAGGCTCAAGACAACAAACAACTTGGATTGATTTAGTTTATGCTAGACCTGGATCAGGTAAATCAGTTTTATCAAATGCTTTAAATTTAGCATTGTGTTTATCTGCGGGTATAGCACGATTACCACGAATTGCGATTATTGATATTGGCCCATCAAGTAGTGGGTTAATTTCACTTTTACGTGAAGCATTACCTTCTGATAAGCGTCACCAAGTAGCCTATCATAGATTACGCATGACACCGGATTATTCGATTAATCCATTTGATACACAATTAGGTTTAAGAAAACCTACACCACAAGAACGCGCATTTTTAGTTAATTTTTTAACTTTGCTCACTACACCACTTGGTTCTGAAAATGCTTATGATGGTATTCCAGATATGGCAGGGTTAGTCATTGATGAACTTTATAAAGCAATGTCAGATGAAAATAATCCTTCGGTATTCGCACCTGGATTAGAACCATTAGTCGATGGAATATTAGAAGAAATTGGATTTGTACGTGATCAACGTACAACCTGGTGGGAAGTCACAGATGCGTTATTCTTAGCAGGATTTACGCATGAAGCGATGTTAGCTCAACGTTATGCAGTGCCATTATTAAGTGACGCTGTTTCAATATGTCGTAGTCAGGTTGTTGAAGATCTCTATGGTGCAATAACTGCACCTACTGGGGAACCATTAATTACAGCATTTGGACGAATGATCTCATCCTCGATTCGGGAATATCCGATTTTATCACGAGTAACAAGCTTTGATTTAGGTGATGCGCGAGTGGTATCGCTTGATTTGGATGAAGTTGCCAAAAGTGGTGGTGATGCTGCAGATAGACAAACCGCCGTCATGTATATGTTGGCACGTTATATTTTAGCTAGGCATTATTATTTAACTGAAGATTCCGTTGTAGATATGCCCGATTCTTACCAACATTATCATAAAGATAGAATTCGAGAGTTAAGAGAAGACCATAAACGAATTGTCTATGACGAGTTTCATCGAACATCAAAAGCGAAAGCGGTTCGTGATCAAGTGATAGTTGATATGCGGGAAGGTCGTAAATGGCGAGTTCAAGTTGCACTACTTTCTCAATCTTTGGAAGATTTTGATTCTTTAATGGTTGAATTTGCAACTTCAATTTTTATTATGGATGCAGGACCCGCCCAGGCAGTTCATAAAACTGTCCAAATATTTGGATTAACTGCTACAGCAGAAATTGCCTTGAGAAATCGAGTTCATGGCCCGAGTGAGTTGGGGGCAACCTTTTTAGCTCAGTTTGCTACTAAAACTGGGATGAATGTGCAATTACTAACCTTAACATTAGGCCCAGTGGAATTATGGTCTTTTAGTACGACTGTGGAAGATGTGAACTTAAGAAACCAACTATACAAACGTTTGGGGCCTGCAGAAGCAAGAAGAGTCTTAGCGACTTTATTTCCCGGCGGTAGTGTCACAAAACTAGTTGAAGATAGGCTAAATGCCATCAAGGAAGAAAAGGGCTTAATTGAAGATGATTCGAAAAAAGGCGTGATTGATGAAATTATAAGTGAAATCATGGACGCTTATATGAAGAATCCCCAGTTTAAGAGCCTGCCTGTAAAAAAATAATTAGAATAAACCTCTTTAATTATCAGTTGCTTCACATCTTGTGTTACAAGATCGCAGTTTTCTGCCCTTGCAATTAAAAAATCATTATTGCATCATGTGCAACATTTTAATGATAATAAAATGGAGTAACCGAGTGATTAGAGCAATAATATTTATACTAATTCTTTCTACGATTTCTATTAATATTCAAGCAGCTAGGCATTCTTATTTGATAAGTTTTAGACCCTATAGAGTGGAAAAAATTGAATATAATTTCCGCCAAAATTTCGCAGAACCTTATGGTTCTAGATATCGAGCTAGTCGTTATCATCATTATCATCACAATTACCGTCATGTTCCTATTGTTTCATCTATTCATGGGGATGATATTTATCAACGCGGAATTGCATCTTGGTATGGTCCAGGTTTTAACCATCATGAGACGGCCAGTGGTGAAATATATAACATGTATGGAATGACTGCAGCATCGAGAACTATCCCGCTGGGCACAGTTGTAGATGTTACTAATTTACGTAATGGTAGAACCGTCACTGTAAAAGTGAATGATCGTGGTCCCTACGTTGGTGGACGTATTATGGATTTATCTTATGGCGCTGCTGTTAAACTTGGCATGCTTCATAGTGGCACAACTCGCGTTGAAATCCATTCAACTTAGATTTGTTTCGGCAAAACACTTATCCGTTTTTTGATAATTTTGCATAATAATTTTTGTAATTTTAGCAACGATAGTGTTTTGCCATTTCGTATTTTTATTGTTTTTTACAGTATAAATAGCCATTACGATTGGTTTACAACTAGGTGACCAAACTATCCCTATATCATTCGCAATCCCATAACTACCACTTCCTGTTTTGTCAGCAACAACCCAGCCGTCAGGAACACCGCTTCTTATACGAGTATATCCGGTAGTATTATTTCGTAACCAAGTGATAAGTTCATGTCGAGAATTCGCAGATAGAATGCTAGTTTTTAATGTTAATTTCTCAAGACTTTGAGCCATATCTTTTGGAGTTGCCGAATCGGTTTCTAATTTAGGATTTGAATTTAAATGAGGTTCAAAATGTTCAATTTGAAAAGATTGGTTATTTAGTGATCTTGCAAATTGATTTATTTTTTTTAGGCCGCCTAATTTTTTAATGATAAGATTAAATGCTGTATCGTCACTATAAGATATAGTCGCTGCTGCAAGCGAATTTAAAGTCATGCTAAATTTGGAATTAGCAGCAGTAACCGGGCTCCAATACGTTAATTCTTTTTTAGAGTAATGTATCATTTCGTTCAGTAAATTAGGTTGATTTTCACTTTGTTTAAGTAATAATCCAACACCCATTAATTTAGACGTACTTTGAATTGGGAAACGTTCGTTTGCTCTATATGCAATTATTTGTTTGTTATTAGTATCAAAAGCGTAGACACCGATTTTACCCTGAAACGTTTTTTCTAATTGTTGCAACTTAAATTGGACAATATTTTTCTCTGTTGCGAAAGTATAGGTATTAAAAAAAATAATGCAAAGCATTAGAACGAATGAAAGAAAAATTTTCATGAAAGTGACTTCCTTGATTTTAAATTGTAGGGGGTAAATTAAATTCATTGACTACATTTGCTATAAATGGATTAAGCGTAAAATCAGCATTGAGTAAATATTTTGCTGAATTTCCGTTTAAATCAAATGTTAAAGCAAATTTTTTGGGATCACTTGTTGGACTCAACTGTGAAACTTGTAACGCTTTAAATAATGCCCACGGACCTGCATATGTTTTTCTATCTACATCACCATTTATAGTGGTGAAATTTAAAGTTACTGCATTCGATTCATCATTTCCAGGCCAAATAAAGCTTGATAAATGAGGTGCTTGATCCTGATCAAATATCGATTGTTTATTATTAATTTCGAGTTTAAATAATTTTACAATAGGTTCAAGCGCAAGAGGTTGCAAAGTAAAATGTATTGCTAGTTTTTGATTCTCATGGGGGAAAAACATTTTAGTAATATAACTTGCAAGTTGTAATTGTAATAGAGTTTGATGATGAATAGGAAATGAATAACCATTAAATTTTTTCAATGTCCATTGCTGATGATCTTTTTTGATAAAGGGGTCAAGGTATTTTTCTCTAAATTGTTCAATTAAACCATTAGGTGCAAAAAAATCAGTGAAATCCTGTAAAGAAATTTGACCAAATGCATTGTTTGATATGGGATATTTGCCTTGTAAGCGTTGTTGATAGAAAGAAACAATTTGTTGTTGCCATTGTTGATTAATAAATGTTTGGCTTTGGCTTAACATTTGTTGCCAAATTTCGGTTGACAATTGGTTTGCCCATGAATTCATCGGTTGTGGAAAATTAACTGCTTGTTTGCTAAAAGCTAATAGAGGATCATTTCCTGAAACGATATGATCTCGTGTTTTAGAAAATATATCTTCATCTGATTGAGCTATTGAATTAAATCCTGCTAAATATTGTTTTAAATCATCCATAGATTGGAAAAATTTAGCAATATCACTATTTGGTGTATAAAGCATAGAGTGAAATACTTGTAATTGTAAATTTATATTTGGAGTTGAAGATTTGATAATACTAGGATCTATCTCACCATCACGTATAGGCTTAGTATTATCATCAATTTTTAATAAAAATGTTTTTAATAATGAATCTTTACTTGTCATTTGTGTGATTTGATCAAGTGCTTGACTAATATTATTAATCGGTTTTAGTTTCGTATGATCTAATATTTGTTGCCATAAATTAGCATAAGATTTTTGGTAATAAAACTTTGTTTGTTTTGCTATAGATTGCACTTGTTGTGGTGATAAATCGATGAGATTATTATTACCCAACACCCAATTTCCTTTTGCGCTTGCTTTTGCAGCATTGATCAGCGATTTATTATTAAAATCATCATAGCCTTTCGTCGTGTATATGTAAGGAATAGTTTGGTAAGGCGTATCAAAAAGTGTTTGGTCTTTTGGTAGTAAATCATAGGAATAGGTTTTATTACTAGCAGTTAAAATGACAAATGTTTTTTCTGGATAAGTTAAATTATTTAATACTCTTCTTGCTAAGCTGATTAATTGCATGTTGAGTTTAGCTAAAGTCACAGGGTTAGATAGTAATTGATTTAAATGAAATTCTAAATTTTTGTTATCTTTTTTAGATAACTTTGGAATAGATTTTTCAGCCCAATTCACCACTAGCGCTTTATTAATATGATCAGTTGACCCCAACATAAGATATATTTTTAAACGTTGATAGACTTCAGCAGGGTTTTTTGGACTAACGTTATAGAGATTTCGATAAGCCAACGCAATTAATTTCATTCGTAGCTTGCTAACTAATTGTTGATGATATGCCAAGTCAGCTTTTTTTGATAAATTATAAAAATCATTTTCGGCAAATTGTTGTTGGATTTTATTGGTTTTTTGATTGTGAAAAACATCAGATAAATGAGCAAGAGTATTGAGTGATAATAATAAATGATGAAAATTTTGGTCATTATCATTGCTTAAGTATTGGTATTGCGTTAATAAATTTTGTGCTATATCTATTTGTCGAGTTCGCATCTTATAACCCGTCATGCAATAACCCAAAAATATAAGTGTAAACAATCCTGCAATACTGTAAGTGAATATTTTGGGCCAAGGAATTTTTCTCAGAAGTGAGTTGGGGGTAAATTGTTGTTTGCCTTGAGGGATGATAATTTCACTAAAGATTTCTCTGGCAAAATAGGGTTTCACTTTTTTATGCTGTATTTTTAAACTAATCGGTGTTAAAGAAAAAGCATTTTTCAGTGGTTGCAATAACCTATCGATAGGAATTCCTTGCTGAATTGCGCTGGTGAAATAAATACCTTGCAATTGGGCTTTATCTGAAAAATAAAAGTCGCCACATAAATCTTTAATAAAGTTTTTCAATAATGTTGTTAAACTTTCCATTTGCGTTGGAAAATCTTTGATTAAAGTTTTATTTTCTTGATTACGTTCCTGATGTAAACGCCAGATAAGCCTGTCATTTAATTTAGTTATCAATCTTGAATATTCAGTATCAAATAGTTCAGTAAGACTTTGTGTTTTATTTTTTTTGCAATGTATTCCCCAAATTTGGCATCGTTCTTCAACGCTCATATCGCCAAAAAATTCAGTAAAGCCTGCTACTTGATCAAATTGATTGAAGATTAAATATATAGGGTAAGCATAATTACTTTTTTTATTGAGTAAGTGTAATTGTTGTTTAACAATAGATAGTAACTCTTGGCGTTTCTCTGAATCGGCTAGCATGAGATCGCGAATACTGATATTAATAATAACACCATCAAAGGGTTTATTACGGCGAAGATTTTTTAATAAGTTAATAAACTGTAACCAAATTGCATGTTTTACTGATTGATCTGATTCATTCATACTGTTGATATCAAGAATCGTCACATCATTGTTAAACCACCAATTACAAATATTATTATCATTTAAACTAGCATGCTGAAGAGACGAGGGAAATAAATTTTCATTCTTTAAGAGAGAGGTTTTACCTGAACCTTTAGGACCGATTAATAAAATCCATGGTGTATGATAAAGATATTTTTTAGAGAAACTGAATTTTTTAACCTTTTTCTTTAAATACTGTTTGGCCGTTTTAAAAATATCAGCTAAAGCGGCACTATCACTTGAAAGATTTACTTCTACTAATTCAGCACTGTTATGATTTGATTGAGAGGAGGAAGCTGATTTATTTGATAATAATTTAATTTCGGTGCGTAATTGTAAAATTCCCCAAATTAATGTCACAATAACAAGCGTTAAAATTCGGTTTGATAATGAAACGAATGGACTATTTCCGGCAAATGCAAAAAAAGGCCCGATAAACCAAATGAGTAAACACACAAGAAATAGTAAGATCAAACTCAATATTCTTTGTTTAGAAAAAAAACGTTTAACTAAATTCATGAACTATTCCGTGTTTGCTGATGAAGTGGTTGTATTAATTGATCTAAATTTTGATTAATTGTAGTTGCATTAATATTGACTAAATAGTGAAATCCAACACTAATGCCAACAAGTAATAAGGTTGTGATAATTAACGTTTTCCAGGGTTTAAATCGGCGAATCGGTGTCGTTAATTTTTTTACGATAGCGCTAGGGGGTAAAGATAAATTTTTACTGAATTCCCCACGTTGCATTCTAATGGTGTGATAAAGTTTATCCATTAAAACACTACGGTATTGCAGCCCATTGTCGAGAAATCGATATTTACCACAATAACCAATATTTAGTGATAAATACATTAATTCTAAAATATCAATATAAATAGCAGCGTCCGCTGATAAACGATTTAAAATGGTAAAAAACTTTTCGTCAGCATCACTTTCATGCTGAAAACTAGGGAGTAATTTGTAATTTCCCCAAGATGTTTCATTGCCCCAAGCCGTATTTAAAATAATTTCATCAAACAAAGCACAAAGCACAAATCTTGCAGCTAATATGTTTTCTGAACGCACACCGAAATTTTTTGATTGCGTTTCAAATGCTTTAATTTCATGTGTTAGATTTGCATGGAGTTTTGCAATATCATCATAATTTTCTGAATTATAAAGTTTGGATGCGAGACTTAATAAAGGCATGGCTGCTGTGACTATGGGATTTATACTATTTTGCGCAGAAAAAGTTTTACTGACATGTTCTTCTGAAGATAAGCTTAAACCAATTCCAGATTGAAAATTTTCTGTAGAAGATGATGCTTGACTCTCAAGCCAGACATGTTTTGCATTACTGACTATCGTTGTATCATTTACCTCATTCATCGCCCATACCACTTTAAGGAATTCGGCAAAGTATACATAAAAATTGAATTCCCTGAAACATTTTAAAACTAGATCATAATTTAATTAATGACATTGTAAGTTATTAAGTTGAAAACAATCTTCTTGCTGAGTCAGGACGTCGGTTTGGACTAATAAATTGTGATGAACTATTTTGATGTAGTGAACTCTCCCGTAATTTTGCTTCATCTTCTAATAATTCTGTTAATGCCTTTGTAAATTCTGTAATTGATGAATATGATTGAACTATAAATTCTATCTGATCATTATTTCTTAGATATGGTTCTTTAATTTTTATCGTATAGTCACGTAAATCTGTAGGTAATGGTAAAATTTCTGGTGGAATTTGATTTAATTTTAATGACCTAACAATAGCGCTAACATGGCGACGAATTACTTCAGAAGTGTGATTGTCACCCGAGTATACCTCAATGTTATAATCGGCTATATCTAAAGGCTGATTAAAGAAAAAACCATTCAATGATAAGACTCCAAATGATAGTGTCGAAATAAACGAATGGTTATTTTACCTAATAAAATATTGATTAATACCCATAATTTTTATCCTGGTTTTCAGGTTTTTTTCAGCGCTTTATCGCCAATATCGTGACGAAAATGAAAGTGTTCAACATTTAATTGATTTATCGTTTGATAAGCATTTTTTTGGCATTTTTTTAAATCATCTGCTAATGCCGTGATACAAAGCAAGCGACCACCATTCGAGACAATTTGTCCACCAGCAGTTTTAGTGCCGGCATGAAAAACTTTTACATTTGGATCAGCAATGTTTTCTAAACCAGTAATGGCTTGGCCTTTTTCATAATGATCAGGATAACCTTTAGCTGCAAGTACTACACCTAATGATGATTGTGATAACCATTCAATCTCATAATCTGCTAATTGTTGATTTTTAGTTTTTAGACAAAGTTCAACGAAGTCGGATTTTAAGCGAGGTAAAATTACTTCTGTTTCAGGATCGCCTAAGCGACAATTATATTCTAATACTTTTGCTTCGCCTTTTTCATTGATCATGAGCCCAATAAACAAAAAGCCATTATAAATGACCCCTTCATTGGCGAGCCCCTGTAATGTGGGATGAACAATAGTCTCAATAATTTGCTGTCGTAATGTTTCTGAAATAATAGGTGTCGGAGAATAAGCCCCCATGCCACCCGTATTCGGGCCTTTATCAAAGTCATCTCGGGCTTTATGATCTTGTGTTGAAACAAAATCAATAACATGTTTTCCATCAGTAGCTAAAATAAAACTTGCTTCAAGACCAGATAAAAATTCCTCAATGACGATTTTATTTCCAGCCTCGCCAAATGCTTTTGACTCTAACATAGCGATTATAGCTTGCTTAGCTTCAGTTTTAGTTTGGGCAATGACAACACCTTTTCCTGCTGCAAGCCCATCGGCTTTTATTACTGTAGGGAAGGTTATTTCATCAAGATAATCAATCGCAACACTGCTTTCTGTAAATTCTTTAAATTGCGCAGTAGGAATATGGTAACGTTCCATGAATTCTTTACTATAGGCTTTAGACGCTTCAAGTCTTGCTGCTTTTTGGCAGGGACCAAAAATCAATAAATTTTCTTGCTCAAATTCATCGACAATTCCCAAACATAAAGGAGCTTCAGGACCAACAATTGTTAAATCAATGGCCTGTTCTTTTGCGAAATTTTTCAATGCAGGAATATCAGTGGCTTGAATATCAATGTTCGATACTTTATTTTCAAGTTGTGTTCCCGCGTTGCCGGGGGCGACAAAAATTTCTTTTATTTGATCAGATTGACTTATTTTCCACGCAATCGCATGTTCGCGGCCACCCGCGCCAATAATGAGTATTTTCAATTATTCTTTCCGCTGGTTTTTAATCAGGGCTGATTTTAACGCATGTGATTGCTGGGTGCTAATCTTATTACTCCAAACATTGAGCGTATTAATCGTTGTATTATTCGCTAAAGCTTTTGTTAAATTTTTAGCGCCTTCGTCACCAATTTGATTAAAGCTAAGTTCTAGGGAAGTTAAAGTTTTGTTTTTTTGTAATGCATTTGCGATTGCATTAGCGCCATTATAACCAATACTATTCGAACTTAAATCTAACTGGGTTATGGCACTATCAGCAGCTAATGCATCGGCAAGCGCTTCTGCTCCACCATCACTAATTTCATTGCCACTTAAATTTAACATTTTTAGGGATTCGTTTTCTTTCATTGCTTGAGCGAGATGATCGATATCATTATCGTTTATTTTGTCCCCACTTAAGTTAAGATTTGTTAGTGTTTTATTTTGTTGAAGTGCTTCAGCTAATGAGCGGACTGCTTGGTTATTTAGACTATTATTGAATCCAAGATTTAAATCTTTTAATGTTCTATTTGCTGTTAAAGCTTCGGCTAACTTGCTAACAGCTTCTGCGCCAATATTATTATTACTGAGATTTAACTCTGCTAAAGTTTTATTTTGTTTTAGCATCGCAGCAAAATCAGTGACTCCTTCATTATCCAAATGATTATTACTTAAATTTAATGAAATGAGAGATGAGTTTGATTGTAGCGCAACAGCAAGTGCATTGGCTCCTTGATTGTTGTTTGACTTGCTTTTTTTCCATGTATTGCCACTTAAATTTAACTGTTTTAATGTTTGATTTTTGTTTAGGGCATCTGCAATGGCGCTTGTACCATTGCTACTAATATTACAGTAGCTCAAATTTAATTGATGTAGTGAGGTATTACTTTTTAAGGCTTGAGCTAAAATTACAGCACCTTTATTGCCAAACTTGTTATAGCTTAAATTAATTTCTACGAGTGAATTATTTTGTTGTATCGCATTTGCTAATGCTTTAATACCTGCAAGCCTAATGTTATTGTCTTGGAGATTTAAAGTGTTAAGTGTGTGATTGGTTAAAAGCGCATCTGCAATGGCTTTTGCACCTTCATCACCTATATTATTACGACTGATATCCAAATTGGTGACTGTTTTATTGTTTGCAAGCTTACTTGCAATTTGAATTGCACCTTGGCTACCAATATAACGATAGGCGACCGAAATTTTTTGTTCGTGTTGCATTTGATTAAAGATAGGAGCAAGGTTTATGTTTGAAGCATCACTGCGCCGAACCAAAGAACGTTGAGGCATATCTACAGCAAAAATTGTGGTTGTAAAAAATGCGATACTCATAAACCCAATAATCAACTTTTTCATTCTAGATACTCCTCTTTCCTTGCAGGTAATAACCGTCCCATGGCCAATATTATTACCCATTTTGAGTATGCATTCTAGTTTAAAATTTACTCTTTGAATTAAAGAGAATTTTCTTGAAGTATAAAGTATGATTAATTAGCTTCAATCATGGTGGAGAACAAGTCTTGTAAGATAAATCTTAAATTATTATCCTTCATTGAATTTCCATCGATAAGTTTTTCTAGACAGTTTTTGATGTCAGCTAATCCATCTTGTTTACTAAATTTATTCGCTAACAAAAACGCGCCTTGATATTTTACTGATTGAATAATTTCCGATTTAGTTTTGCAATCAAGTTTATCTTTAATATTCTCTACATAATTATGAATCGTTTTTACTGAAAGACCGAGATGTGTCGCAATATCGTTGTAAGTTTCTCCTTGGATAATCTCTAATAAACATTTCATTTCACTTTTAGTTAAATAAATATTATCGGCGGTTCCATCTAAGTAAAATCTCTTTACGGTTTCAAGAGATTGAGTTAATTTTTTTGTTCGATTGAAGAATTGATTTAGAGCTTTGAAAATACTCATTTGAGCAATTTGATCAGGCTGGTATTTTTTTGCATTTGGTTTTGCTTGGTGTATTAATTTCCTGGCACTTTCTGAAAAGTAGATCGCAAATTGTTTTAAGTAATCTTCATTTTGTAACAAATCATATTTAAAATTAGGATCTTCTATATCACTTCCAAAAGAATAAGAACAAATAGCACCGTTAAAATAGGTAATATAAGTGAGGCTTTGTTTTACATTAAACTTTTCCTTAAGGGGGATCATTATATGTTTATAAAACTCTGAATTTTGATCAATCTCATGATCTAAAAAAAATTTTTTCCCAACGGGCATCGGCATATCTGAAGGTGTTTCATATAATTTATTCTCATCATAATATTGAATCCATTCCTTATTATTTGTAAAACTTAAAACTCTAAGGTCCCAGTAAAATTTGGCATAAGAAAAAAAAGTAACATTGAATAATTTTTTAAGTGGTTCAATAATTTTGTCTATCTGTGCTGTTGCTGAATATGCTAAAGGTGTCGGTTTTGGAAATATTGATGTCATGGGCTGCTGCTTTCTAAGTTATGATCATTGTTAAATGAAGTTAATCTTATTGTCTGTAATATGATGTTATAATATAGCATTATATGCTAATTTTAGTTGGAAGACAATATGGTAAATATTGCCCTAAAATGAATAAAATACGCCTTAAATCAATTGATTAAGACATTATTTGCGGTATTGATGGGGACACTTCCTAAGGTTTAAAAAATAACTTGTCTCACACAAGTCATGTCGTTATTACAAAAATGAACTAATAACATCCAGCCAATAATGGCAGTAATAATATTAATTATAGGTAGTAAGCTAAATAAAATACTATAAAAGGTTTGGCCTTTTTTAAATTGAATGACAGAATTCACTAGCCCAATTAAATAAATAATTGGATAAGTGATCATTGCAAAATAAAAAAGAAGAAATTGCGTATTCTCTAATCCAGCACCATTTTTTAAAATTAATGGTGTTAACATAATGGGGTAGAATGTGGGTAATGCACCTATCGCAAATATCACATTAAGAAATGTGATTAATCCTTTACAATGATTTTTTTTGAGTGGGGGCGCATTCATTCTTGATTAGGATTTTTTTCCTTTGCACCCTGATTTTTTACAGAGCTTGGCATTTACCTGAGACATATCATCCATATTATGATGAATATGGAAAATAGGTGCCGCTTTAACTTGGGCGATATTGTCACAACATTTAGGATTTTGACAGGCTGTTAAAGAGGCTGCGGCGATTAGTCCTAAAATACAACGTCCTAGTTTCATACTTTTCTCCTTTAATGTTTAATAATCAGTGGCGAAAATGTCGAATTGCAGTAAACAGCATAACAATATTGTGTTTATTTGCCATTGCAATAACTTCATCATCACGTTTTGAGCCACCAGGTTGTATAATAGCATTTATTCCTAGTTTTGCAGCTAATTCTACATTATCTGCAAATGGGAAAAATGCATCGGATGCCATCACAGCGTCGTTTAAAGTTAAATTTGCTTCTGCTGCTTTATCTTTACCAATTTTAGCGCTATCAATTCGACTCATTTGGCCCGCACCAATACCACATGTTGCTTCCGCTTTGGCATAGACAATTGCATTCGATTTCACATACTTAGCAACTTTCCATGCAAATGATAAATCGATTAATATTTTTTCGCTAGGTTTATTCTCAGTTACACATTTAAAATTTAATTCATTCTCAATGACAGAGTCGGCATCTTGAACAAGTGTGCCAAAATCAACTGAGATTAATTGTTGCTTATTAGTTTGCATTAATGGTGCGAGCAGTAGTCGTACATTTGGTTTAGCTTTCAGGATGGCCAACGCTTCGGGAGAAAATCCGGGTGCGATGATAATTTCAACAAATTGATTATCGATAATAGTTTGTGCTGTATCACCTTGTAAACTCTGGTTAAAAGCAATAATTCCACCAAAGGCAGAGGTGCTATCAGTTGCATAGGCACGCAAATAAGCATCATTTTGAGTATCTCGGCTAGCTACGCCACAGGGATTATTATGTTTGACAATGGCGCAAGTAGGTTTAGTTCCAAAAGATTTTACACAAGCATAAGCACTATTACAGTCAGTAATATTGTTAAGAGATAATGTTTTTCCTTGTAGTTGAGTTAATTCATGATCTTCTTTAGAGCGGTATAAGTTCGCTAATTGATGCTGATTTTCACCATAACGTAAATTCATCACTTTATCTAAAACAATAATTTTAGTTTGTGGTGCGTGGTTATTTTTTACTTTTTGTAAATAATTTGCAATTGTAGCGTCATATCTTGCGGTGTGTAAAAATGCTTTTTCAGCGAGCATATATCGGGTTTGTTCATCAATACTTTTTTTATTGTTAAGTTGTTCTATGATTAAGTCATAATCATTTGGGTCGCAAACAACAACGCGGTGTTGATAATTTTTCGCAGTTGCTCGAATTAAAGTTGGTCCACCAATATCAATATTTTCAATCGCATGATTTAACGTGCAATTATCATCTGCTGTTACTTTGGCAAACGGATATAAATTTACTACTACCAAATCGATTGTCTTAATTTGATGCTTTGAAATTACATCATCATCAACATTAGGCCTTGCTAAAATACCGCCATGTATTTTTGGATGAAGTGTTTTAACACGACCATCCATCATTTCTGGAAATTCAGTATAGTCTTCAACTAAACAATGTTGAATATCATTTTCTGCAAGTACTTTACTCGTACCACCTGTAGAGATGATTTCTATTTCGTGTTTAACTAACGCTTTGGCTAAGTCAACCACATCCGTTTTATCAGAGACGCTAATTAACGCGCGTTTAATCTTGATCAAAAGTTTGATCCTGTCTTGATTAAAACGCGTAAGTTTACGTTTACTCGTCTAATCCGTAAAGCTTTAATTTTTTGCGTAGAGTTCCGCGACTAATTCCTAGAATGATTGCCGCTTTGCTTTGATTGCCTTTGGTATACTGTAAAATAGTTTCAAGCAATGGTGCTTCCACTTCAGCAAAGACCATATCGTAGATATTGGCTGCGGGGAATCCATCTAATTGTGATAAATATTTTTTCATCGCAATTTGAACACATTCCCGTAAAGTATGCTGATTTGGGTTTACAGCAGTTGTTGTAGATGTAACACGATTATCTAATGTTTCTGTCATGTTCATGCTGTTAACGCCTTCCCTTCGATTAAATGGTTAAAATACTCCCTAATGGTTTTTAGCTGACTCTTGCTGGAAGTCAATTGATTAAATCCTATGCGAAATTCTGTGCTATTTACGGAAGCTTTGCAATACCAGTTAACGTGTTTTCGTGCAATCCTTACACCCATGAACTCGCCATAAAAATGATATAAGTTCGTTAAGTGTTTAAATAATATATTGTGAATTTCTTCATAGGTGGGTTTGGACATTTCCTTACCTTTAGTTAAGAAGTAATCTACTTCTCTGAAAATCCATGGTTTTCCTAGAGCACTTTGCGCAATCATTATAGCATCTGAATTCGTGTACTCAAGTACGTATTTCGCTTTTTGTGGGGAATTTATATCACCATTTGCAACAATTGGAATTTTTCTTTCCGATTTTATTTGCTTGATAGTATCAAATTCTGCTTTTCCCTGAAATTTACAAGCTCTTGTTCTGCCGTGAATTGTTAACATTTGAATTCCTGATTCTTCTGCTATTTTAGCAATTTCGGGGCCATTACGTTGTTCGGGTGTTGGGCCAGTTCGAATTTTCAATGTAACTGGCACGTCTACCGCAGCAACAACTGCTTGTAAAATTTCAGTGACAAGCTTCTCATCACTTAAAAGCGCTGATCCTGCCATTTTATTACAAACTTTTTTTGCAGGACATCCCATATTTATATCAATAATTTCTGCGCCATTATCAACATTAAATCGGGCACAATCCGCCATGAGTTGAGGATCGCTTCCTGCGATTTGCACGGCAATGGGAGAAATTTCATTTTCATGACGTAATCGTAATTGTGTTTTTTTTGTTTTTAATAATTGTGGATTTGCACTAATCATTTCTGATACGACAAGGCCTGCGCCTAACTCTTTGCATAATTGACGAAAAGGCAAATCGGTGACGCCTGCCATAGGTGCTAAGATCACTTGATTAGATAACGTGATATTACCTATTTTCAATTCGTTCTCCACTTAGCAAACACCATTCATTTTTTTGAGTCATATAATTGAAACTAAACCAGTTTTGATAAGCTTGTTTTACTTCGTCTACTTGTTCTTGCAAAATACCAGACAATACAATTTGTCCTTGTGGTTTTACTAAATCAGCAAATTTTATTGCAAGTTCGATTAGAGGTTTTGCAATTATGTTTGAAATCAGTAACTCTGCAGAAGAAATCGTTGTTTCGTTTGGTAATGAAATTATAAATTCACAATTAGATAAATCATTTAATAATAAATTATTGTTTGTGGCGATAATGGCTTGTTCATCATGATCTATTGCGGTAATTTTTTTTGCGCCAAGACGGGCAGCAGCTAAACTTAATATACCCGACCCACAACCATAATCGATAACATGATTTTGATCTTTACAATGATTTGTTAACCATTCTAGACATAAATAAGTTGTTTCGTGAGTGCCAGTCCCAAAGGCTAAACCAGGATCAATAAAAACAGTGGGAATATCACAAGCACTTGATTTATCCCAACTTGGACAAACACAAATTTTATTTTCAATGATGATTGGTTTAAATTGTTGTTGTGTAAGTCTGACCCAATCTTTATCTTCAATGATTTCTGTATCATAATAACGCCAAGTTTGACTATCGACTAAGGTCTTGATAATGGTAACAATTTTTTTCGGATCGGCGTCATTTGGAAATAAACCAATGACATCGACATCTTGCCATAATGGCGTTGAATTGGGATCGGGTTCTAAAATCATTTCATTGCCCGCATTTCTCATTGAGACAGCATGCGCTCCAGCCATGAGAAGCGCATCACTTATTTGTTCGGCATTATCATTAGATGCGTTAAATGTTAAACTTAGCCAATTCATATTCTACCTAAAGGATGTTTGAATGAAACGGATAATATTATTGTCTTTATTTTCTCTGTTGACAAGTTGCGCGACGACTTCAGCTACAACTACGACAAATGTTCCTATTAAAAATAATACTCAAGTTGCTGAGCAAGTTCCTGCAGTTCGCTGGGGGCAAACAGTTGTAATTGTGGGTAATAAAATGCAAGGAAACTTTTATGGTGGTTCACTGGGTAAAATGATGGATGCGGTAGATAATATGCGGATGAATGAATTATTACAAAAAGGTTATGTCAATCAAACATCGCAGTGGAAAAATAATATGACACATAAACAATTTATCGTCACCGTGAGAAAACCTTATCAAGGAAATAATGGTCAAACATGCCGGGATTATAGTGCAAATGTTAAATCAAATGGCCACTTACAGCATTTTACCGGCTCAGCTTGTCTTGCTGGTGATGGTAATTATCAATTTACAAGTTAATTACTTAATAACCATATTAAATAGTTTGCTGATTTTTAGAGTATTTTTAAAAGCGCTTGAGAATTAATACAGAATGTTCACGCTTTATTATTACTGCGATGCTTAAATCACAATGAATGTTTTTATTACTCAGCAGAATTTGATTATGTGCGAGGGCAAAATAGATTTTTAGATTTTCTAATTGATCATGATGGATTTTTTATCCAAAAAGTTTTTGGTAAAGTAAATAAATATAACGCGATATTTTTCAGTGTTAGTGTGAAAAATATGTTACTTATTGCTCGAGCAGGTTCTGATAATGTTGTATACCACGTCCCCCTTTTAGGAATTATCTTAAAAGAAACTTTATTAGAGGGTGTAAAACGGGATTTGCGTTATGCTAGCTATGAATGTGAAGGAATACCTAAAGTGGTTGGAGTTCATGATTATCGCGAAGATGAAACTATATCACCTGTTAACATTGCGCATGATTTTTATCATGCTGAACTAATGTCTATGATCCCTAAAAACTATCGCCTTGCGATATTAAATATGCAACAACAAGTCTCAATTTTATTACAGGAAATGCCAAATAAACCTAAATGGTCACTTATTTCATGGTTGTTAGCTGATATGGAGTTTGAATTTTTTGTTAGAAAACATCGTTTTGACTGTGAGGAGGAATATTCTGAAGCAGGATTTTGTGCGATGGCTTCTTATGGGGGCGGTGGTAGAGTAGTTGAGCGTCATAGTTTGGGGATGCTAACCACAATAAAGAATATGACTAGCCAATATGAAATTTTCGGTCCTATCACAGATTTTGGCATTATTATTTTTTTCGATATGGTTGTAAATAGAGATGTTTGGTTAAAACATTTTAATATTAATTGTGAAAAATTATCTCCGCCATATAGTAAATATTATGACAAAATGAAAGGTGTTATCCAGGGAATTAATCCAGATGAGTCTGCATTGATAAAAATTTTAAAATTTAGATTTTATGATACATTCAACTCAATGGAATTGTATTTATCATTTTGTGAAATTTGCAATAATTTTAAAGCTTGTGTGTTTGATAGTTTTAGAATGATAAGATGGAATAATGAAAATTTCCTCGGGTATTGTTATATCTCTGATGATGGTATAAAGCTAGATATAAGAGATCATTTTAATTATGTATTAATTTGTGTTTTACAAAAGCAATTTTCTGAAGATGCTTTTTTTTCTAATGTTTTAAATAAAGTTAAATATATCTTATTTTTCGTTGATAAGTTTCATAATAAATTATTTGTTAAACCAAATGATGAAGAGTTGAATCAATTTGAAGAAGCTATATTACAGCTACCTAAAGAATTGTGGAGTTTGCCGATTGCTATTCGGACGTTGATACAATCTATCTACGACAAAGAAGAAAACTTAATACAAAGTTGTCTAGCGCAGTTTAAATCAAAGCCGATAAATCATACTAATAAAAAAAGGAATCCCTGCGTCTTGTTGTAAATTATATTATGATTTTTTTATTATTTTTAATAAATCCAACAT